>NZ_CALMQR010000054.1:0-159019 GCF_937871995.1 uncultured Citricoccus sp.
GGCCGCGTCAGTTCCGGCCGCGGCTGCGGAACCGGTCGTCCCCGGACCGGTTCCCGCGTTCGCGGCCGCAGTGGCCGCCCCCGTCGCCGCACCGCTGGTGACGTCGGTCCGGCGCACCTTTCCGGTGTCGGCCGCACGGTCCGCTGCGGTGTGCGGCGCGGTGTCCGGGGCGGGACCGGGATCGACGGCCACCTCGTGGGTACCGGTCCAGTCGTCGTCGCTCACGGAGTCCGGGAGCGGCTTCTCGTTCGTGCGGCGGACCGCGGAACCATACGGGTCCGGACCGGCGGCGTCACCGTCGTGCACCGGGCGGTCGTCGTCCCGGTCCCGGCCGTCGGCAGCGGCGCCCGAGGCGACCGCGGTGGCGCCTCCACCGGAGACGGCGTCCTTCGCGGCATCGTGGGATCCCAGGCGCTCGCTCAGCCGCTCCGAGATGCCCTTCAGGAAGCGGGGGCGGCGCCGCTCGGGGCCCTCCACGGCGAAGCTGTCGTCAAGGTCCTCGTAGTAGTCCTCGTCGTCCTCGTACACGTGCGGCTCATAGGTGCGGGCCTCGCCGAAGATCTCGGAGCCGAGGGTGTCGGTCTGGAACGGCTCCACGTAGACCTGCTGCTCGCGGGTCATGTCGAGCAGCTCGTCCGGTTCGGGACTGCCGCCGGCGATGAGGTAGGTGCGGCCCTCGCTCAGGCCGAGGTCGAGGACCTGGATGGCGCCCTGCCGCTCACCGGTGGCCAGCTCCCGGGCGGAGGCGGCCACCTGCGAGGCGTTGTCGGAGGAGGCGACCAGGATGGAGACGTCCCGGTTGAGGACCTGGTCGCGACCGTCCAGGACCATGTCCTGGTCCGCCGAGGTCAGCACGTGTCCGGTGATGAGGTATCGGCCTCCCAGGACCATTCCCTCTTCAATGGGCTGCGGCACGGTGCTCCTCCAGGTCGGTGGCCCGGGCGGCGACGGTGGTGCAGCGCGTCCTGGCGTGCTGTTCGGTCATGTCAGTCATGACTGGACACCGGCCGGCCCGGGTGTGGTCGGGACCATGCTACGACCCCCCGCGGGCTCTGCGGGGGTGAACCGCCGGGATGAGACGCGGAAAGTCACCGTCCCAGCCCCGGGATCCGGCGGGCCAGGGGACCCAGGAACGCCGCCAGTTCCGGCAGGCGCATGGCCCGCAGCACGAGGAGGTAGACCACCGCCATCACGGTACCCACCACGGCGCAGGACACCAGTGCGTTGACGATCGAGGACCACGGGAAGCCACCGGAATACCCGCCCATCAGCCACAGGACCAGCCCGCCGGCCAGTCCGGAGACGACCGCGGCCACTCCGGTCCGCAGGTAGGTGTCCAGTACCTGACCGGAGCCGTAGTCCCCGTAGCGACGGCGGACCAGCAGGTGCGCGGCGATGAACTGGGCCACGTGCAGGACGGTGAACACCGCGACGATGAGGTACGCCATGGTCCAGGTCGGGATGAACAGCCCGCCGATGTAGGCGATCACCAGGGTGCAGGCCGCGGTGCCCACCTGCACGATCATCGGGATCCGGGCGTTCTCGTCGGCATAGAACACCCGCATCAGGTAGATGTGCGCGGAGCGGAACGGCATGCCCAGGGCCAGCAGCACCAGCAACTGGCCGATCGCCACGCCCGAGGCGGCCGCGGTGGCGGAGGAACCGGCGAAGATCCGGCCCAGGGGACCGGCCAGCACCAGCACCGCGACCATGGCGAACATCATCGGCACCGCGAAGTTCCGCAACCCCAGGCTGACGGTGTGCAGGGCCTCGGGCAGGTCCCGGTTGTGCAGCGAGCGGGCGAGCTGGTTGAACAGCACGGTGGCCAGGGAGAGCACGAACACGGAGTGGGGCAGGACCGTGATGAGCTGCGCCGTGTTCAGGGCGTACAGGCCCGGGATCGAGGCGGCCTGGACGGCGGCGTCGGCGCCGGCCGTGACGTCGATGTCCGAACGCGCCTCGGTGGCCCCGGAGACCAGGCGGGCGACCAGGAGGTTGACCATATTGCCGGCCATCATCGTCACCAGCGTGTAGGCGGCGAGCCGGCCGGTCGAGCGCAGGCCCATTCCCTTCCAGCCGAACTTCGGCCGCAGGCCCAGGCCCAGCCGGCTCAGCGGGATGAACAGCACGAGCGCCTGGATCACGATCCCGAGGGTGTGCCCCCCGGCGAGCAGGACGGTCTGCGCGGTGGACCACTGGGCCAGCTGGTCCTCTCCGGCGGTGAAGGAGCCGAACAGGACGATGTAGAGGCTGATCACCAGGATCGCCACCACGTTGTTCGCCACGGGGGCCCACATGTACGCGCCGAAGCGGCCGTTGGCGTTGAGCACCTGCCCGATGACCGCGTACAGCCCGTAGAAGAAGATCTGCGGCAGCGTCCACAGCGCGAACGCCGTGCCCAGGACCAGCTTGGGCTCGGACCAGCCGCTGGTCAGCGACTGGATGATCGGGGCCGCCGCGACGGTGATCACCAGGGTGGCGGCGGCCATGACGATCACCGCCAGCGTGATCAGCCGGGAGGTGTAGTCCGCGCCCTGGTCGGGTCTCTTCGCGGCCTTGATCAGCTGCGGGACCAGAACCACGTTGAACACGCCGCCGGCGAGCAGCATGTAGATGATGTTCGGGATGGTGTTGGCGGTCTCGAAGATGTCCGCCACCACGGCCGTCGAGCCGATCGCCACGGCCAGCAGGGCCGTGCGGACGAAGCCGAGGACGCGGGAGGCCATGGTCCCCGCGGCCATGATGGCGCTGGAGCGGGCGGTGCTGCCGGCGTCGAGCTTCTCGGTGGTGCCCGCGCCCGTCACCGCCGTGGTGGCGTTCCGGCTCACCGTGCCCGGTCCGGCAGGTCCGGGAGACGGTCCTCATGGTCGGGCAGCACGTCCCGGGCGAGGTCCACGATGCGGCGCTCGTTCGGGAAGGAGAGCTTCGCGTTGAGCACGTCCAGCTCCACCCAGGCCACGTCCACGGCCTCGTGGTCCGGGTCGTTCTCGGTCGTCAGCTCCCCGCCCGTGGCCCTGAGCAGGTAATGGTGCACCGTCTTGTGCACGCGGTGGCTGGACACGGTGAACCAGTAGTCGATGGAACCCAGCGAGGCGAGGACCTCCCCGGCGATGCCGGTCTCCTCCTCCACCTCACGGATGGCGGCCTCCTCGTGGGTCTCGGACCCCTCCGGGTGACCCTTGGGCAGGCACCACTCCAGGCGTCCACCCCGGTTGTAGCGGGCGATGATCGCCACCTCGAGCCGACCGCCGATCCTGCGGACCACCACGCCGCCGGCGGAGACCTCCTCCACGGTGGGCAGGACACCGGGGGCGGTCTCCCCGCCGGCGCCGGGCTGTCCGGGGCGTCGAGGCACGCGACGGCCCACCGATGCGGTGAGCGGCGTGCGCTTCGGCGCGCTCGGGACGGGATGAGCCATGCGTTCCACTGTAGCGGCCCCGCGCGGGCGCGTTCCGGAGTGTCGGATCCGGGCGTGGGATCTGGCACCCTTAACCACACGATGAATCCCTCTGCAGCATCCCAGCCCCTGTCCGGCGCGCCCGCGACGCCACCCGTGACCCCGTCCGCCACGACCGCCGGCACCGGCCGCGCCACCGGACCGGGCCCGGCGGTCTCCACGGCCGACGTCGACCTGCCCGCCGGCTTCCCCACCGGTGCGAGGCTGCCGGGCGTGGTGCTCGGACTCGGCCGGCTGTTCGCGGAGGCCGGCCACGAGCTGTCCCTGGTCGGTGGACCGGTGCGCGACCTGTTCCTGGGCAGGGTGTCCCCGGACCTGGACTTCACCACGGACGCCGACCCGGACACCACCCTGCGGATCGGCCGGCGCTGGGCGGACGCGCACTGGGACATCGGCCGGCGCTTCGGCACCATCGGCTTCGCGAAGGACGGCTGGCAGCTGGAGGTCACCACCTACCGCGCCGAACAGTACGACCCGGACTCCCGCAAGCCGCAGGTGGCCTTCGGCGACTCGCTCGAGGACGACCTGCTGCGCCGCGACTTCACGGTCAACGCGATGGCCATCCGGTTGCCGGCCCTGGAGCTGGTGGACCCCTTCGGCGGGGTGCGGGACCTGGCGGCGGGCCGGCTGCGGACCCCCGGGACCCCCGAGGACTCCTTCTCGGACGACCCGCTGCGCATGATGCGGGCGGCCCGGTTCGCCTCCCAGCTGGGCATCGGCGTGGACGACTCCGTGGTCGCGGCGATGACCGCGATGTCCGAGCGGATCTCCATCATCTCGGCCGAGCGCGTGCGCGAGGAACTGGTCAAGCTCGTCAACGGCGCCCATCCCCGGGCCGGCCTCGACCTGCTCGTGGACACCGGCCTGGCCGACCACGTGCTGCCGGAACTGCCGGCCCTGCGGCTGGAGACGGACGAGCACCACCGCCACAAGGACGTCTACGACCACTCGCTGACGGTCCTGGAGCAGGCCATCGACCACGAGTACCCTGCGCGGCTCCGGGAGCAGTGGGACGCCGAACGGGCGGGGCGGGAACCGGCTGCAGCGGACGGCGAGGCCGAGGACCGGGAGTTCGAGCCGCCGTCGGGGACCTACGTTCCCGCGCCGGACTTCGTCCTGCGCTTCGCGGCACTGATGCACGACGTCGGCAAGCCGGGGACCCGGCGGTTCGAACCGAACGGGGCGGTCTCCTTCCGCCACCACGACGTGGTGGGGGCCAAGCTGGTCAAGCAGCGGATGCGGGCCCTGAAGTTCGACAACGACACCATCAAGGCGGTGGCACGGCTGGTGGAGCTGCACATGCGGTTCTACGGCTACGGCGACGCCGGCTGGACGGACTCGGCGGTGCGCCGGTACATCACCGACGCGGGCCCGCTGCTGCCCCGGCTGCACGCCCTGACGCGCTCGGACGTGACCACGCGCAACCGACGCAAGGCCGAGCGCCTGGCCCACTCCTACGACGACCTGGAGCGTCGGATCGAGGAGATCACCGAACAGGAGCAGCTGGACGCGGTGCGGCCGGACCTGGACGGCACGCAGGTCATGGAGATCCTGGGGATCCGTCCCGGGCCCGTGGTGGGCCGGGCCTACAAGCACCTGCTGGAGTGGCGGCTGGACGAGGGGCCGCACGGAGAGGACGTGGCCCGCGCGGAGCTGCTGCGCTGGTGGGCGGAGCAGCCCGAGGCGGCGGAGGCATCGGAGGCGTCAGAATAAGCCGCTGATCCGGCCGTCCGCGTCCACGTCCATGACGTCCGCGGCGGGCGCCTTGGGCAGTCCCGGCATGGTCATCATGGCCCCGGTGAGGGCCACGATGAACCCGGCGCCGGGCCGGACCACGAGCTCGCGGACCGTGATGCCGAAGCCGGTGGGGGCACCCAGGACCTTCGGATCGTCCGTGAACGAGTACTGGGTCTTGGCCATGCACACCGGCAGGTGGCCCCACCCCTCCTCGGTGAGCTGGGCCAGCTGGCGCTTGGCCTCGGCGGAGTACTCCACGTGGGAGCCGCGGTAGATCCGCTGCACCACGGCGTCGATGCGCTCCTCGACATCCATGGTCTCCGTCCACAGGGACCGGTACGAGCCGGTCCCCTCGGCGATGGCCTCGGTGACCTGGCGGGCGAGTTCCACGGCACCGGCCCCGCCCCGGGCCCACACCTCGGCGACGGCGACCCGGACGCCGGCCCGGCCGCACCAGTCGGTGAGCCAGGACAGTTCGGCGTCCGTGTCCTGCGGGAAGCGGTTGACGGCGACGATGACCGGCACCCCGTAGACGGACAGGTTCTGCACGTGGCGCTCGAGGTTGGCCACCCCCGCCTCGAGGGCGGCCAGGTGACGCCGCTCCGCGGTCTCCGCCGTGCCGGCGGCCACCCCGGCGGTGGCGCCGGCGTTCACCTCGCCCAGGGACAGTCCGCCGTTCATCTTCAGCGCCCGGACGGTGGCCACCACCACGGAGGCCGCCGGGGGGAAGCCACCGGCCACGGCCGTGATGTCCATGAACTTCTGCCCGCCCAGGTCTGCGCCGAACCCGGCCTCCGTGACCACCAGGTCGGACAGGGACCGGGCCGTGTTGGTGGCGATGATCGAGTTCGCCCCGTGGGCGATGTTGGCGAACGGCCCGCCGTGGATGAGCACCGCGGAGCCGCCCAGGGTCTGGACCAGGTTCGGCTTCAACGCGTCCTTGAGCAGCACGGCCATGGCACCCTGGGCGCCGTTCGGGCCCAGCTGGCCGACGGTCACCGGCTGCTGGTCATGCGTCCGCCCGATGATCATCCGGGAGAGCCTGGACTTGAGGTCCTCCAGGTCCCGCGACAGGCAGAACACGGCCATGGTCTCCGTGGCGACGGTGATCTCGAAGCCGTTCTCCCGCGGCACGCCCTGGCTGCGGCCGCCGAGGCCGATGACGGTCTGCCGCAGGGCGCGGTCATTGGTGTCGAGGCAGCGCTTGAGGGCGACGGTCCGCGGGTCGATGCCCAGCGCGTTGCCCTGGTGCAGGTGGTTGTCGATGAGCGCGCAGAGCAGGTTGTGGGCCGCGGTGATGGCGTGGAAGTCACCGGTGAAGTGGAGGTTGATCTCCTCCATGGGCACCACCTGGGCGTGGCCGCCACCGGTGGCGCCGCCCTTCATCCCGAACACCGGGCCCAGGGACGGTTCGCGCAGGGCGGCCATCGCCGTCCTGCCGCGCCACCACGCAGGGGCGTCCGCCTGGGCGGCCAGCTCGTTCAGCCCGTCCACCAGGCCCACGGTGACGGTGGACTTCCCCTCGCCGGCCGGCGTCGGGCTGATGCCGGTGACCAGCACGACCCGGCCCGGGGTCCGCTGGGACCGCGGCAGCCGCGCCGGGTCGATCTTGGCCATGTGATGCCCGTAGGGGATCAGGGCATCCTCGGGGATCGCCGACCGCCGGGCGAGCTCGGAGACCGGCAGGAACGTGGCGGCGGCGGCGAACTCGGCGTCGTTCATGCGGCAGATCCTGCCACAACGCGACGGGAGGTCGATAGGACGCGTCAGCCCCCGGGAGACCCGGGCCTGACGTGTCCTATCGACCTCCGGAGCACCGGTGGGGCGCTCGGCGCCCGGACCGGGTCAGCGCTCGATGTCCCCGCGGATGAACGCCTCGACCAGCTCGTGCGCCTCCTCGTCATGGTGCTGCACGGGCGGGGACTTCATGAAGTAGGACGAGGCGGAGAGGATGGGGCCGCCGATGCCGCGGTCCAGGGCGATCTTGGCGGCACGCACGGCGTCGATGATCACGCCCGCGGAGTTCGGGGAGTCCCAGACCTCCAGCTTGTACTCCAGGGACACCGGGGCATCGCCGAAGTTGCGGCCCTCCAGGCGCACGAACGCCCACTTGCGGTCGTCCAGCCAGGACACGTAGTCGGACGGGCCGATGTGGACGTCGTCCGCGCTGAGCTGCGCGGAGGTGTTGGAGGTGACGGCCTGGGTCTTGGAGATCTTCTTGGACTCCAGGCGCTCGCGCTCGAGCATGTTCTTGAAGTCCATGTTGCCGCCCACGTTCAGCTGGTAGGTGCGGTCCAGGGTGACGCCGCGGTCCTCGAACAGCTTGGCCATGACGCGGTGGGTGATGGTCGCGCCGATCTGGGACTTGATGTCATCACCGACGATCGGCACGCCGGCCGCGGTGAACCGGTCCGCCCACTCGGGGGTGCCGGCGATGAAGACGGGCAGGGCGTTGACGAACGCGACCCGGGCGTCGATGCAGGCCTGGGCGTAGAACTTCGCGGCCTCCTCGGAACCCACGGGCAGGTAGCAGACCAGGACGTCCACGTCGGTGTCCTTGAGCACCTGCACCACGTCGACCGGCTCCGCACCGGACTCCTCGATGGTCTCCCGGTAGTACTTGCCCAGGCCGTCGAGGGTCGGTCCGCGCTGGACGGTCACGTCGGTGGCCGGGACGTCGGCGATCTTGATGGTGTTGTTCTCGGAGGCGACCAGCGCGGCAGAGAGCTCCACGCCGACCTTCTTGGCGTCGACGTCGAAGGCGGCGACGAACTCCAGGTCGGAGACGTGATAGTCACCGAACTGGACGTGCATGAGGCCCGGGACCTGCTCGTCGGCGGAGGCGTTGCGGTAGTACTCGACCCCCTGGATCAGGGAGGTGGCGCAGTTGCCCACGCCCGCAATGGCCACACGAATCGGCTTCTTCGACACCGGTACTCCTTGTTGTCCTGATGGTCCTGCGGCCGCACGGGCGCGGCGGACCGAGCCCCGGCGGTCCGGGACGTCGATGCAGTGAGGGTGCTTCCGGCCCGTGACGGGCGGGCACGACCCCATCCACTTTACGCCGGATGACGACGTTCATCCGCATCGGTGTCCAACCGCCGTCCGTGCCGCCGCATTCCCGGCCCTCTCCAGGGGAGGGCCGGTGCCGGGTCCCTCCTAGGATGGGCACCATGAGCCTGCGCACCCCGGCCCCCGGCCCGCGGACCCCCGGGGCCCCGTCCCGGACCGGTGCCGGAGGTCCCGACGGCGGTGCTCCGGTCCCCGCCTCCGTGCCCTCGCGCACGGACGGGCTGGTGCGCCGGTTGCGGGAGGGGCTCGGCGGCCCGGTGGGCCGGCACACCGTCCCCGGACGCACCGGCGGCTCCTTCTTCACGCCCCTGCGGGTGATGATCCTGCTCACCACGCTCTCGGCCGTCGTCGCGGTGCTGCTGAAGACCCCGTGCCGGCTGGGCGGCTGGGGACAGCCGGAGGTCTACTACGCCGGCTGTTACTCGGACTGGGCCGCGCTCTACGGCGGGCGCGGGTTCGCCGAGGACCCCTTCGCCCCCTTCGCGGCCGGGGCCGGCTTCGAGTACCCGGTGCTGATGTCCGTGGTGGCCTCGATCGCCGCAGTGGTCTCGAGGATGCTGCCGTTCAGCGACCTGAACCCCACGCTGGCCTACTGGGACGTGAACTTCCTCCTCACGGCCGTGCTGTGGATCGTGACCGTGGTGGTCACGGCCAGGTCCGCCGGCCGCCGGCCCTGGGACGCGGTCATGGTGGCCGTCGCGCCGGGCATCGTCCTGGCCGGGTCCGTGAATTGGGACCTGTGGGCGGTGGCGCTGCTGGCCGTGGGCATGTGGCTGTTCGGCGGACGCAGGCCCCTGCTGGCCGGTCTCTTCTTCGGGCTGGGGGCGGCGATGAAGCTCTATCCCCTGCTCATCCTGGGGGCGCTGCTGATCCTGGCCGTCCGCTCCCGGCGCTGGGCCCCGTTCCTGTGGGCGACGCTGGGAACGGTGATCGCCTGGCTGGCCGTCAACCTGCCGATGATGATCGGCAACCTCGCCGCCTGGAGCGTGTTCTTCACCTTCTCCGGGGAACGCGGCCCGGGCCTGTCCTCGGTCTGGCACGCCTGGAACGTGACGATGGGCCGGATCGGCGGACCGGAGATCCGTGCCGAGGACCTGTCCCTGCTGGCCTACGGGGCCTTCTTCCTGGCCTGCGCGGCCATCTTCGCGCTCGGTGTCAGCTGCCGCTACCGGCCGCGGCTGGCCCAGCTGACCTTCCTGATCGTTGCCGCATTCGTGCTGTGCAACAAGGTGTATTCCCCGCAGTTCGTGGTGTGGCTGGTCCCGTTGGCGGCGCTCGCGGTCCCGCGCTGGCGCGACTTCCTGATCTGGCAATTCGTCGAGGTGCTGCACTTCTGGGCGATCTGGATGTACCTGGCCAAGGGGGCCTCCGGTTCCGAGGTGCAGCACTCCATGGACGACACGTTCTACGTCCTGGCGATCCTCGGGCACATGGCTGCCACCCTGTACCTCATGGGCCGCGTGGTCGAGCAGATGCTCGCGCCCTGGGACGACCCGGTGCGGGCCTCGCTGCCCGGCGGGCGGATCTGGACCCGGCCCGCCGCGGGCGCCGGTTCAGGACGGGGCCTGGAGGCGGCCGCGGCCCGCATGGACCACCTGGGCTTCGACGCCACCGAGGCGGAGCGGCTGCCCGTGGACGACCCCCTCGGCGGTCACTACGACGACGCCCCGGACCGTGCCCCGTGGCTGGTGAGGCGGCACCGGGAGGCGGCCCGGACGACCTGGTGACCTGCGGGAGCCGGCGCGGCGTGCCGACCGGGGAGGCGTGCAGGGCGGTGAGGTGCGGGGACCGCCGCGGCGGGGAGGGCCGCACCGTACGGTAGGACCATGACCGCACCGGACTCCGTGACCCCCGCCGGCTCCCTGGCCGGCCACCCCCACCTGCAGGACCTCGCCGGTTTCGTGCAGGCCAGCCCCTCGAGCTACCACGCCGCCGCCGAGGTGGCACGCCGCCTCCAGGCGGTCGGCTACACCCGCGTGGATGAACGCGCGGACTTCCCCGCGCAGCTCGGTGGGTATGTCCTGGTCCGGGACGGGGCCGTCATCGCCTGGCGGATTCCCGAGGGCGCCGGGCTCCCGGGGGCCCGGGTGTCCGGGGCCGGCTCGGCCGGTGCCGTGCCGGTGTTCCGCATCCTGGGTGCCCACACGGACTCCCCGACGTTCAAGCTCAAGCCCCGCCCGACGACCGGCCGGGAGGGCTGGCTGCAGGCCGGCGTGGAGGTCTACGGCGGGCCGCTGCTGAACTCCTGGCTGGACCGGGAGCTGTGCCTCGCGGGCCGGCTGGTGACCGAGGACGGCACCGAGCACCTCGCGGCCACCGGGCCCGTGGCGCGCTTCCCGCAACTGGCCATCCACCTGGACCGGGACGTGAACAACGGGCTCACGCTGGATCGCCAGCAGCACATGAACCCGATCTGGGGCGCTGCCGGCGGCAGGACCGCCCCGGCCGACATCCTGGCCGTGCTCGCACGCACCGCCGGGGTGGAGCCGGGGGCGGTCCGGGGTTTCGACGTGGTCATGGCGGACACCCAGGCACCGGGACTGTTCGGGGCGTCCGAGGAGTTCTTCGCCTCCGGGCGGCTGGACAACCTGTCCTCCGTGCACGCCGGACTGGTGGCGCTGGAGGCACATCCCTCCCCGGCGCCGGCGGCCGATGCGCCGGTGATCCCCGTGCTCGCGGCGTTCGACCACGAGGAGCTGGGCTCGGCATCGCGCTCGGGAGCGGCCGGCCCCGTGCTGGAGGACGTGCTGCGCCGTGTGCTGGATGCGCTGGACGTCGCGGGACAGGGCCCGGCGCGGTCATTCGCGGGATCCTGGCTGTTGTCCGCCGACGCCGGTCACCTGGTCCACCCGAACTACGCCGAGCGGCACGACCCGGTGAACCATCCGCGGCCCAACGCCGGTCCCCTGCTGAAGATCAACGCCAACCAGCGGTACTCCACCGATGCGGCCGGTGCCGCCGCCTTCGCCGGCTGGTGCGCCCACGCGGGAGTGCCGTTCCAGGAGTTCGTGTCCAACAACGCGGTGCCGTGCGGGTCCACGATCGGTCCCATCTCGGCCACCCGGCTCGGCATCCGCACCGTGGACGTGGGCATCGGGCTGCTGTCCATGCACTCCGCCCGGGAGATGTGCGGGGCCCAGGACCCCGGGTACCTGGCCGCGGCCGTGGGCTCGTTCTTCACCGGGGCCTGAGGCGGCCCGTCCCGCCGGGGCGGGCGTGGCCGCCTGCGGGGTCAGCCGACGGCGGCCAGGCTGCGGACGGTCAGCAGGTTCCGGGCGGTGGCCCGGGTGTCCAGGGTCCGCTCGATGCGGTCGAGGGTGAGCGCGGAGGTCCGGGACGAGTTCGCGTACCGGACCCACACGAACCTGCCGGTGACCGCGCACCGGTCGTCACCGGCGTCGAACGCCTCGAGCGCGTCGGCCTGCTCGGGATCGGCGGGCTCGGCCAGCAGGACCAGGTGGGTCAGCTTGCCCTCCCCGCCGGCGAAGGCCAGCTGCGCGTGCAGGGCCAGGGCGGTGTCCAGGTCGGCCCGGCTCGCGGGGATCACCGCGACGGCCAGTCCGAGTTCTGCCTCCAGGGCGGACTCCACCCCGTACGCGATGTCCCACGCGTCCGCATCGGCCTCGTGCCCCGGCCGCCGGTCCACGTGGAACAGGACGTTGCCCGAGTTCAGGTGGGTGGTGACCTCGAGGGCGCCCGCCGCGGTGGCGATCTGGCGCAGGTGGTCCATGGGCACCCTCGCGTGTCCGCCGACGTTGATGCCCCGCAACAACAGGACGTGGGTGTGGTCGGAACGCGGGGCGGAGGCCATGGTCCCATCCTGCACAGCGGACCGGCACGGTGCCAGTGTCCACAGTCACGGTCCGGGCCGTGGCGGCCGGGTGATGCCCCCCGGCAGAGTGGGGCCTGGTTCGGGACCATTGCCACCAGCGGGTATGATGGTCGAGGTTTTCTGCGTGCCGTCCCATGACGGATCCCGCGCGGAACCACCGCACAGAACCTCCTGTTACGGAAAGACCGTGACCACTAGCCCGAAGGAGGTGGGTTCGCATGCGTGCATATGAACTGATGGTGCTGATTGATCCCGAAGTGGACGAGCGCACCGTTGAACCGACCCTGCAGAAGTACCTCGAGGTCGTCACCAAGGACGGCGGCACCGTGGACAAGTTCGATCTCTGGGGCCGGCGCCGCCTGGCCTACGAGATCCAGAAGAAGACCGAGGCCATCTACGCCGTCGTCAACTTCACGTCCACCCCGGACACCTCCAAGGAGCTCGATCGCCTGCTGGGCCTGAACGAGATCGTCCTGCGCACCAAGATCATCCGCCCGGAAGAGCAGAAGATCACCGCAGAGGCGGAGTGATCCCGCGCGGCGCCGGTGACGGTGCCGCACCCACCCGCTGAGTCCAGCGACCAGAACGTCCGAAGAGTCCACAGGAGGCACCATGGCCGGAGAGACCATCATCACCGTCGTCGGGAACCTGACGGCAGACCCGGAACTGCGGTTCACGCCGTCCGGTTCCGCGGTGGCGAACTTCACCATCGCCTCCACCCCCCGGACCTTCGACCGCCAGTCGAACGAGTGGAAGGACGGGGAGACCCTGTTCCTCCGCGCCTCGATCTGGCGGGAGGCGGCCGAGAACGTGGCCGAGTCCCTGACCAAGGGCACCCGCGTGGTGGCCCAGGGCCGGCTGAAGGCCCGCAGCTACGAGACCCGCGAGGGTGAGAAGCGCACCTCCTACGAGCTGGACGTGGACGAGATCGGTCCCTCGCTGCGGTACGCCACGGCCAAGGTCACCAAGTCCGGCCGCGGGGGCGGCGGGGGCTTCGGCGGCGGCGGCCAGGGTTGCGGCTTCGGCGGCGGCCAGGGCGGCGGGTTCAACCAGGGCGGGAACGCCGGGGGCCAGGGCGGCGGCAACGCCGGCTGGGGTTCCGGTGGCGGTTCCAACGATCCGTGGGGTGGGTCCTCCACCTCCGCGGGTTCCTGGGACACCCCGGGCAACGACGAGCCCCCGTTCTGATCCGAGCAGTACTGAATCACCTCCGGTGAGCGGACCTGAGCCGATCACCGATCCCCCCGGCGGGGAGGTGCCCTGAGGGGCGCGGACCCCGCCGGACGCCGTCGGGAACCGTTTCCCGTACGGCGGCAGCAGGCGGCCACCCGCCGCCTGCGATCCCATCCCGCAGAACCGTTCTGCGGGCTCCCGACGATTGAAGGAGCACCACGATGGCGAAGGCTGAGATCCGTAAGCCCAAACCAAAGTCCAACCCGCTGAAGGCCGCTGACATCACCGTCATCGACTACAAGGACGTCGCCCTGCTGCGCAAGTTCATCTCCGACCGCGGCAAGATCCGTGCCCGTCGCGTGACCGGCGTGACCGTGCAGGAGCAGCGCAAGATCGCCCAGGCCATCAAGAACGCCCGTGAGGTTGCCCTGCTTCCTTACTCCGGCGCTGGCCGCGGCTGATCGCGCGAGTCGAGGAAGGAACAGATACAGATGGCAAAGCTCATTCTGACCCAGGAAGTGACTGGCCTGGGCTCCGCCGGTGACGTCGTCGACGTCAAGAACGGCTACGCCCGCAACTACCTGCTGCCGCGCGGTTTCGCGACCCTGTGGACCAAGGGCGGGGAGAAGCAGGTCGAGTCCATCAAGACGGCTCGCCAGACCCGCGCCGTGAAGTCCCTCGAGGAGGCACAGGCCCTCGCCGCGAAGCTGCAGGGCACGCCGGTCAAGCTCGAGGTGACCGCCGGTGAGGGTGGCCGCCTGTTCGGCGCCGTCAAGGCCGCGGACGTGGCCGAGGCTGTCGAGGCCTCCGGCCTGGGCAGCATCGACCGTCGCACCGTGACCCTGCCGACCGCCATCAAGGCGCTCGGCCGGTACCAGGCGCATGTCCGCCTGCACGAGGACGTCCTGGCCGTGATCGACCTGGACGTCGTCGCCGCCAAGACCAAGAAGAAGTGACCTCCTAGTCACCTTCTGCATCCGCAGAGGCCGGCCGGTTCCCCTCGGGGAGCCGGCCGGCCTCTGCGCGTCCACCGCAGATCGTTCGCCTCCGACCGTTCACCGCCGGGCGGTGGCCAGGAAGACGGGGAAGGACGTGCCGTCCTTGTCGATCGTGGTGAAGTCCTCGACCGAGACGTCCTCGAATCCGTCCCGCACGAGCCACTGGGCCAGCTGGTGACGGTCGAAGCCCGGGTGGCCGTCGAAGTCGTGCAGGTGGGCGTGGAAGGACCCGTCCTCCGTGTCCAGGTCGGCGATCGCCACGTGCCCGCCCGGTTCCAGCAGGCTGCGGAACCCGGACAGCACGCGGGGGATGTCGTGCACGTGATGGAGCACCAGGCTGGCCACGATCAGGTCGAACCGTTCGTCCGGGGTGCCGCCTGACTCCAGGTCCAGGTCCCAGACCCGGGTGCCGGCCGGAAGCAGGCCCTGGGCGACCTTGTCCGCGGCCACCCGGCGCATGCCCTCGGAGCTGTCCGCGAGGGTCACGGAGCCGATGTGGGGCACGAGCGCCTGGGAGACCAGTCCGGTTCCCGCCCCGTACTCCAGGAGACGTTCCCGGCCGGTGAGGGCCAACCGGGTGGCGACGGCATCCGCCAGCCTGCGTGCCTCGTCCGCCTTGCCCGGTTCGAGGTCCCAGGTGGCCGCCGCGGTGTCGAAGTGCTCATTCGCCATGGCGGACCTCCCGGTCCAGGGCCGCGGCGTCGGCCCTGTGGACGGAATGGTGAGCGTGGGGAGCGGGCTCCTCCACCGGGACGCCGGCGGGCATCGTCGAGTTCTCGTGGGACGTCATCCGGCCATCCTTCCAGCCCGGCGCCGCCGAGGGAATGTGAAGCGGGGGATCGGTGCCCGGGATCACCCGCCCGGTGAGAGGGTGACGAACGTGACACCCCGGTGAACCACGGGCGTCCAGGAGGTGCGCCGGGAGCGCGTGGTCGGCTACAACGGCAATTACAAAACATGTGGATAGCCTGTGGATAACTGTGAAGAACTGGCGGGCGAAGTTGCGTTCCCAGGGACCGGGATGCTAGTTCCCCAGCAGTAATCCCCAGCGAAATTCCTTTCTATCCACAGGCCTGGAAAAGAAAACGCCCTTGTCAAACAAGGGTTGTGGACGAGGGTGGGGGCGCATCCCCAGAGTTTTCCCCACTCTGTGCACACCACAAACCGGTGAATCCACACGTTATCCACAGAAGCTGTGGACATTGTGCTTGAGCGGGGTTCCGCAGGCGAGTAGTCTCACGTGGTACCCCCACGGGACGAGCCGGGTATTGGCTAGGATTCATGGCGCACATCCGGCTGGCATCGCCTGGGGAGTCCGTCGCATCGGGGTCCCGATGCGACGGGCTCCTAGGGACACCGCACCGCGGGGAGTTACCGGGCCGTCCGGTCATAGGGAAGGGAATCAACTACTTGGCATTCGAGCATTTCGATTCCACCGACGGCACCGGCTCCTCGCGGGCCAACCTCCTTCCCCCGCAGGACCTCGTCGCCGAACAGTCGGTGCTCGGGGGCATGATGCTCTCCAAGGACGCGATCGCGGACGTCGTGGAGTTGCTGCGCGGCAACGACTTCTACAAGCCGGCGCACGAGATGATCTACGAGGCGATCATCGACCTGTACGGACGCGGTGAGCCCGCCGACGCCGTCACGGTCGCGGACCTGCTCAACAAGCGCCAGGAGCTGGCCCGCGTCGGCGGCCCGGCCGTGCTGCACGAACTCGTCCAGTCCGTGCCCACCGCGGCGAACGCGGGCTTCTACGCCGAGATCGTGCGCGAGAAGGGCGTCCTGCGCCGCCTCGTCCAGGCGGGCACCAAGATCGTCCAGATGGGCTACCAGCAGGACGGTGAGGTCGAGGAGATCGTCAACGAGGCCCAGGCCGAGGTCTACAAGGTCGCCGAGACCCGGCAGTCCGAGGACTACGTCCCCCTGTCCGGGATCCTCGAGCACACCGTGGACGAGATCGAGGCCGCCGGGTCCCAGGGCGAGGGGATGACCGGTGTGCCCACCGGCTTCTATGAGTTCGACGAGCTGACCCAGGGCCTGCACGGCGGGCAGATGATCGTCATCGCCGCGCGCCCCGCCGTCGGCAAGTCCACGATCGCGCTGGACTTCGCCCGCTCGGCGGCCATCAAGCACAACATGACCACCGTGTTCTTCTCCCTCGAGATGGGCAAGAACGAGATCGCCATGCGCCTGCTGTCCGCGGAGGCCACGATCGCCCTGCAGGACCTGCGCAAGGGGACCATCCGGGACGAGCAGTGGTCCAAGATCGCCGCCACCGTCGGGCGGCTGAACGACTCGCCGTTCTTCATCGACGACTCGCCGAACATGTCCATGATGGAGATCCGTGCCAAGTGCCGGCGGCTGAAGCAGAAGCACGACCTCAAGCTCGTGGTGCTGGACTACCTGCAGCTGATGAGTTCCGGCAAGAAGGTCGAGTCCCGCCAGCAGGAGGTCGCCGAGTTCTCCCGTGCCCTCAAGCTGCTGGCCAAGGAGCTACAGGTCCCGGTCATCGCCCTGTCCCAGCTGAACCGTGGCTCCGAGCAGCGCACGGACAAGAAGCCCCAGGTCTCCGACCTGCGTGAGTCCGGTTCCATCGAGCAGGACGCCGACATGGTCATCCTGCTGCACCGCGAGGACATCTACGACAAGGAGTCCCCGCGCGCCGGCGAGGCCGACCTGATCGTCGCCAAGCACCGTAACGGTCCGACGAAGACCATCGTGGTCGGCTTCCAGGGCCACTACTCGCGGTTCTCGAACATGGCACCCGACGCCGGGGGCTTCTGATGGTCCGCCTCCCCGGTCCCTCGCGGAGGGCGCCGGCACCCACGTGCTGACCGGGCTCTGGGAGCGCGTGACCAGCACCCAGCCGGACCTGGACTGGCCGCTGGCCCTGGCCATGGCCGGCCTCGCCCTCCTGCTCGCCTGGAGTCCGGCGGGCTACCGGGCGGTCCGCCACCTGGCCACGCTCACGCACGAGGCCGGGCACGCCGCGGTGGCGGTGCTCTCGGGGCGCCGGCTCAGCGGCATCCGCCTGCACTCGGACACCTCCGGGGTGACCCTGTCCCGGGGCCGTCCCCGTGGTCCCGGGATGGTGCTGATGCTGGCCGCCGGGTACCCGGCCCCGGCCGTCGTCGGGCTCGCGGGTGCGTGGCTCGCGGGCGCCGGCTACGCCGCCGCCTGGCTCTGGTCCTTCGTCCTGCTCTGCGCGCTGATGCTGCTGCTGGTGCGCAACCTCTACGGGCTGTGGGTCGTGCTCGTCACGGGGGTGGCCGTCGCCGCGCTGTCCTGGGCGGCCTCGCCCCTCGTCCTCTCCGCGGTCGCACAGGTGGTGGCGTGGTCGCTGTTGCTCTGCGCGCCCCGGGCCGTCGTGGAACTCCAGCGCCAGCGACGCCGGGCCCGGCGCCGGGGCCTGGGCCGGGCGGCCGGCGCCGGGCGCGGTCCGGACAGCGACGTCGACCAGCTGGCCCGGCTGACCGGGGTCCCGGCGGCGCTGTGGACCGGACTCTTCTGGCTCCTCTGCGCGTGCTGCCTCCTGGCCGGAGGGTGGCTGCTCTGGCCGTGGGGTCCGCCGGGGCCCTCGGCCTGAGGGACATCACCGGCCGGTCGGGCGGACCACCCCGG
The DNA here is from genome assembly GCF_937871995.1 of uncultured Citricoccus sp. NCBI lineage: Bacteria > Bacillati > Actinomycetota > Actinomycetes > Micrococcales > Micrococcaceae > Citricoccus > uncultured Citricoccus sp. The sequence continues at coordinate 17,894 of NZ_CALMQR010000054.1, forward strand.
GGGATCAGTCCTCGGAGACGGTCATCCGGGCGATGCGGCCCTCGTCGAAGAAGGCCCGGACGCGGGCGCTGATCCTGCGGTCCGAGACCGAGTGCACGGTCCAGCGGGCACCGTCCTCGCAGACCCGGGCGCGGCTCGTCTCGACCCGCAGGCCGAACTCGTCCAGGAACCCCCGGATCCGTTCGGGGTCCGCCGTCGCCTCCAGGGGTGCCAGCGGGTGGGTGCTCGAGACCACCGCGCCGGGCCGGAACCGGCCCATGAGCGAGCCCGGTTCGCGGTCCTCGTCGCCCCACGCGCGCTCCAGGGCCATGGCGTCCACCTGGTCCTGTGCCTGGTGCCGACCCAGTTCCATCAGCTCGTCGATGAACGCGGGATCCCGGTTGAGCTTGCTGGCATGGCCCCAGGCGCGAGTGGCGTCCGTGCGCCGCATCTCCAGGATGCGCACCGTGATGTGCCGGACCCGATGAGAACGGATGGTGCCGTCGGCCAGCCATTTGTCGACCTGTTCGATGAAGCCGAGTTCCTGGTACAGGGAGAGGTTGCCGGACAGCTCGTTGCGGCGGGTCGCGATCTCCCCCACGGTCGTGGGCTCGTCCTCGACCTGCGAGGGGTTGACCTGGATCACCCAGATCTCGTCCGGTTCGGAGTCCAGCAGCTTGTGGACCGGGGGGTTCTGGGAGAACAGGCCGTCCCAGTACACGCTCCGGCCGAGGCGGACGGAGCGGAAGATCGTGGGGATGGCGGCCGAGGCCAGGATGGCGTCCGTCGAGATCTCGCCGTCGCGGCTGTCGAAGGTCCGGAACACGCCCTTGAGGACGTCGACGGCACCGACCAGGAGCATCGGGTCACTGATCGAGGCGGCGGCCAGTTCCTGATCGGCCCCCAGGTCCACGGTCTGGTCGATCAGCCGCCGCAGGAGGTCGGAGCTCCACACGGCGCCCGCGTGGAGATACGGGCTGACGACCGGGACGGCCACCGTCTCGGACAACCGCTGGCCCCACAGGACCATCGCGTTGACGACCTGGTCCGGCCAGCTCGACGCGCTGTTCGCCGTCCAGAACCGCCGGAGCAGGTGCTCGGCATCCCCGGGCCGGCGGTGCAGCAGCGACGACCAGGCGATCGCCGCGCAGATGGCACCTCCCGAGGTACCGCTGAGGCCGACGACCTGGTGCTCGGCCAGGACATCGGGCTGCAGGAACCGGGACAGGGCCCCGGCGGTGAAGGCGGTGTGGCTGCCACCGCCCTGGCAGGCGATCGCGACGCGGCGTCTCTGGGAGGTCACATCCCCGATCGTAGGGGTGATCGTGTCCGGTCCCCTCGCGGTGTCGCGCCAGGACACGCCGGTCGGGCTACCGTGGCTGGAGGCCGTGCCGTCCGGGCACCGGCCCGCATCCCTGCCGTCCAGAGAAGGAAGTTCCCATGAATGCCGTTCAGTTCCTCGGCCGCGCCGCTCTCGCCGCACCGTTCGTCTGGCTCGGTTACGAGGCCGCCAAGGAACCGGGTGGCCGGGTGGCGCTCGTCGAGCAGGCCGGGATCCCCGAACCGGAGCTCGCCGTGCGCGCGAACGGCGTGGCCATGGCCGCCGGGGGCACGGCGCTGGCGCTCGGCGTGCTGCCCCGGGCCGCGGCCGGCGGCCTGAGCCTGTCGATGCTCGCCACCACGATGGTCGGGCACCCGTTCTGGAAGGAGACCGAGACGGCCCGGCGAGTGCCGCAGCGGATCCAGTTCCTCAAGAACGTCGGGCTCGCCGGCGCACTGGTCGCCTACGCCGCGAGGGGCTGAGCCGCCGGCAGGCGGCCGGGGCTCCCGCTCCGGGAAGGCCAGGGGTCCTGTGGACAACGTCGACGCGTGCCCCTTCGGCCCCCTAGGGTGGCTGACATGGGGGTCGACGGCGCAGGAGCGGGGTGGTCGCAGCGGGACCGGATGCTGCTGCGGACGGCACAGGTCATCCATGCCCACGTCCACGGCGAGTTCGACCAGATCCTCCCGGTGCCCGTGGACTTCGCGGTCGGTGGGACGTACCCGGAGAACCGCATCGTGGCCGTCGCCCCGTTCTCGGTGTATGCGCTGGAGGCGCGCGGGGACGGGTCCTACGCCCATGACGGTGGCTTCTTCCTCGCCACCGGCCGCGGGGGCCTGGCGATCACCGCCGGGGCAGCGCTCGGCCGGGCCGTGGGGAACGCCCGACGGCGGGCTGCCGCCGCCCGGGCGGTGCAGCCGTCCTGGCACCATCTCGAGGGCGGGATGCTCTGTGTCAACCAGTTCGGGTTCTACCTGAGGACCCCGACCAGCCTGCTCTGGTGGGACTGGGGCAGCATCCTGGAGTGCCACATGGTCGAACCGGGACGACTGGGGATGCTGGGGATGACGCCGGCCGGCCAGTGCACCTACCTGATCGAGTCCGACCTCGCCGAACTGGTGTTCGCCACCTGGGCGATGAAGCGGCAGCCGCAGCACGTGCAGTTCCTGCACCGGGTGTGGCTGCTGCCGGACTGGATCGAGCGGTACCGGGCCGTCTACGGCCCGGGGGCCTTCGACTTCACCGTGCCGTTCCGGCACCAGCTGGGATAACCTCGCCGGACCGCACCGACCCGTACCAGGAGGAACCATGACTGAGTCCGCCGTACATCCCCGCAGGATCATCATCACGGGGGCCGATTCCGGCATCGGGAAGGCCACGGCGGTGGCACTGGCCGCCCCGGGACGTCACATCGGCATCACGTGGCACGAGGACCGCGAGGGCGCGGAGGCCACCGCGACCGAGGTGAGTGCCGCCGGCGGCACCGCCCACGTGCGCCGGCTCGACCTGGCCGACCCGACGCAGGGCACCAGGGTCGTCGACGGGCTGGCCGAGGAGATGGGTGGCGTCGACACCCTCGTGATGTGCTCGGGGACGGGCACCGCCACCCGGCTGCTGGACATGGACTACCCGGACTGGCGGCACGTGATCTCGGTGGACCTGGACGGCGCGTTCTGCTGCCTGCAGGCGGCCGCACGCCACATGGTGTCCGCCGGTGCGGGCGGACGGATCGTGGCCATCACCTCCGTCCACGAGCACGCCCCGCGGGTGGGGGCCGGACCGTACTGCGCGGCCAAGGGTGGCCTGGGGCTGCTGGTCAAGGTCGCCGCCCTCGAACTGGCCGAGCACGGCATCACCGTCAACGCGGTGGCGCCCGGGGAGATCGCCACCCCGATGACCGGGCAGGAGGACGAGTCCGTCCTCGAGGGCAAGCACCGTCCCGGGATCCCCGTCGCCCGGCCGGGGGACGCCCGGGAGGTCGCCGCCGTCGTGGCCTTCCTGTGCGGCCCGGACGCCGGGTACGTCAACGGTGCGTCCTGGGCCGTCGACGGCGGCATGCTCACCATGGGGCCGATGGCCGGATCACACCTCGAGGGCGACGGCTGGCGGCGTCCCTGAACCTGTGGTGCCGCGGCTGAGCCGCACCCCAGCGGCCGGCGTGCTTGTCAGGGGCTGACCTGCCCTCGGCGCCCACGCCGGCCCTCAGGTCCCGGGATGGGCCGCCTGCGGGCGCTGGCCGAGGAAGACCACGGCTCCGGCCAGCAGGATCACCACGGACAGGGCCAGCCCGGCCTGCACGCCGTCGGCCGAGTCCGAGGCCACCCCGGACAGCACCGGGCCGATCGACTGGCCGATCGCGAAACCGGTCGTCAGGGTGCCGATCCCGTCGGTGACCTGAGACGGGTCCAGGACCCGCTGGGCGGCGTGCGTGACCGCGCCGACGAGCGCCAGGAACGTCCCCCCGAACAACACGGCCGATCCCAGCGAGAACACCGGGTGGTCCGCCAGCAGGGGCAGTCCCGCTCCGAGGGCGACGACGACCATGAGCAGCGCCGGGGCTCGGCCTCCGGAGAGCGCGCCGACCACGGGGGACCACGCGAACCCGCCGATCATCGCGGCCAGGCCCAGCACGATCCAGAACACGGCCACCTCCGCGTCCCCGGCGCCCTGGCCGCGCAGCAGGGCCACGATGAAGGTCATGTAGGCGATGTACCCGGCGCCGAACAGGGTGTACCCGGCCAGCAGGGGAAGCAGGGTGCGGACCGGGGCGCGCGCCCCGGTCCGGCGCGGGGGTGGCGACGGGGCCCGGCGCGCGGCCGGCACGGCGATCATCCAGGCCGCCACGCCCGCGATGCCCAGCGCGGCCCAGCCCACGCGCCAGCCAGCTTCCGGGGGAAACCAGGACAGGGCGGCCGGCAGCAGCAAACCGGTCACGACCACGCCCATGCCGCCACCGGACACGTAGATCCCCATCAACAGGGCCGAACGCCGCGCGGTCCGTGGCCCGTCGAGCTGGGAGGCCAGGGCCGCCGTCAGCGCCGCCCCGAGGATGAAGGTCACCGCCCCGGAGATCCCGGCGGCCAGCCGCAGCACGAGCAGGACCGGCAGCAGGGAGCTCAGCGCGGACGCCCCCAGGGCCGCGGCGGTGACCAGCATGCTGGCCAGGAAGGCGCGGCGCGTCCCGAGCACCCGGCCCACCCGGGCGGCCAGGACCGCCCCGAGCAGGTACCCGGCGGCGTTGGTCGTGTTGAGCAGGGCCGCCGTCGCGTACGACCAGTCCAGGTCGGCCCGCATGGGCGGAAGCAGCACCGCGTAGGCGAACCGGGCGAACGCGAACGCCGACGCCGGCCCGGCCGCGAGCCCGAGCGCGGTCCAGACCGCGCGGGAGGATCGGGGCTCTCTCATGGCCCGACGCTAGCAGCGGGGGAGTCCGGACCCTGTCGATCGCCCGTCCGTGACCCGCACGCGGTGCCGTCCGCGCTCACCCGGCCGGCGGCTCCGCCGGATCGTCAGGGATTCCGGGGGATCCCCCCGCTGAATAGACTCGGCCCATGGTCGCCGACCAGCATCCTTCGCCGGCTGAGGAGATCAGCGAGCACGAGAAGGCCCACCTGCTGCGTGAGTCGATGGCCGTGGGCCTGTACATCGCCATCAGCCTGCTGGCCTCGCTGGGCACCCTCGTCGACCTCGGGGAGGGTGCGGACAGTCCCCTGCCCGCGCTCTGGGGGATCCTCGTCGGGCTGCTGCTCGTGCACTGGTTCGCGTTCAGTCTGGCCCAGTTCGCCACGGACGTGGGGAACAGCCGCCGCCAGGACCTGCGGATCACGGCCGCCGGCCTGGGTGGCGGACTGAAGGTGGGGGTGCTGGTCACCGTCGTCGACCTGGTGTTCTCGGAGCGCGAGACGGGCGCCGTCACCATCGCCCTGCTCGGGTACATCGTCGTCGCCGCGGCGATCGTGGCCCGGACCTACGACGCGGGCCGACTGCGCACGGTCGTCATCGTGGTCAGCATCACGGCACTGGGCCTGGCGATCGTCGGCGCGAAGAACCTGCTGGCCGGATACTGAGCGGCGGTCCCTCGGGCCGGTGACCCCGCCGGCGCTCAGTCCTCGGCCGGCCGGCGGATGTCGGCGGCGACGGACCGCCACCACTCCGGATCGGCGATGGGAAACCGCCGTCCGGTGACCTCCGCCGGGGTGATCCGGACGAGGGCCGTCTTGTCACCCGGGTGCCAGGGCCTCAACGGCAGGTCCCCGGTCTCCATCAGCTCCACGGACCGGGTGATCTGCTCGGCCCTGCCCCGGACCATCACGCTCCAGACGATGGAGGTGGTGGCCTCCAGCGCGTCCGCCTCGAAGGCCACCGGCGTCCCGGACAGCACGGCGTCCAGTTTCGTCCCCGGCCCACTGCGGAACAGGATCGTCCGGCCGTCCACCGTGAACGTCACGGGGAAGACCTCCGGATGGTCCTGGACCCACACCCCCAGCCGTCCCACGGGCGCCTGGCGCAGGCGCTCCCAGCAGGCGTCCTCGGACAGGTGCTCCTCGGTGGCGGGCTGCTCGGTCATCGGTCCTCCTCGGCGCGACCGGTCCACGACGGGACGGCCGGTTGACTCGGACCATTCTGGGCCGCGCCCCGTGACCGAGCACAAGTGCTGGTCACCGCGGGATGCTTGACTGCTCCCATGCGCATGTTCGGTTTCCAGCGGTACGGCGGCCCGGAGGTCATGGAACACCTCGAGCAGGAGGACCCCACACCCGGTCCCGGCCAGGTCCTGGTGCGGATGACGGCGGCGGGGGTGAACCCGGCGGACATCAAGGTCCGCAACGGCCTGCGTACCGGCCGGATCCCGGTGCGCTTCCCCATGGCGCTCGGCCGCGAGGCCGCCGGGGTGGTGCTCGGAACCGGTCCGGACGTCACCGGGTTCGCTCCCGGAGAGCGGGTCTTCGGTGCGACGGCGGCCGGCACCGGGGCGCTGGCCAGTCACGTCCTGCTGGACGCGTCGGGGACGGCCCGCATCCCCGACGGCGTGACCGAGGAGCAGGCCTGCTGCATCCCCGTGGCCGCGGGGACCGCATACGACGCCCTGGACGAGCTCAGCCTCCCGGCCGGGGCCACCGTGCTGATGCTGGGGGCCGGCGGCGGGGTGGGCACGTGCGTCTGCGGCCTCGCCCGGGACCGGGACCTGCGCGTGCTCGGGGTGGCCTCGGAGTCCAAGCGGGACGTGGTGACCGGGCTCGGGGCGGTGCACGTGGCCAAGGGACCCGGCTGGACCGGCCGGGTCCGCGACCTCGCCCCCGAGGGGGTGGACGCCGTGATCGACGCGGTCGGCGGGCAGGCCCTGGCCGAGGCCGCGCCCCTGCTGCACCGGCCCGACGCCCTGCGCAGCATCGCCGATGTCCCCGGCGCCGAGGCGCTGGGCGGGTCCGGGGTGACCCGGCGGCGCACGACCGCCGTGTTCACGGAGGTCGCCGCGCTGGTGGCGGCCGGGTGGTTCGCCCCCGTGGTGACCGGCCGATTCCGGCTGGTGGAGGCGGAGCGGGCCGTCGCCGCCGTCGAGACCGGGCACGCGGCCGGGAAGATCGTGGTGCTCGCCTGAACCGCCGTCGGGACCAGGACCCGACGGGGCACCCTCCGTCTGTCCGGATCGAGAGGACTGCGCAGCCGTGGGACCCGCACGGACGCGTCCTCTCACCCCGGACGCAGCGCGTCAGAGTGCCCGGACGTAGAACAGCATCCGGTAGTCCTCACCAGGCTCGCGGTTCGAGAACCCGTGCCGTTCGTAGAAGCGGCGGGCGGCCACGTCGATCTCGTCCACGCCGATGTGGATCTCGCCGCAGCCCAGCTCCCGGGCACGGCGCAGGATATCCCGGATCAGGGCGGTGCCGATGCCCCGGGCGCGCAACGCCGGGACCACGTAGAGCTCCTCGAGCTGCATCAGCGGCCCGTCGAAGTACGGGGACGGACGAAGGGTGAGGTAGGCGAAGCCGGTCGGTTCCGCCGGATCTCCGGCCAGCAGCACGAGGACGTCGTCGCGCGTCAGCAGTCGCGCGAAGCGCGCCGCGAACTCCCCGGCGCGGGGGGTCGGGGAGTCGAACTCGGTGTTGAAGTCGTACAGGAGCCGGCCCACGACGTCGGCCCGGCCGGCACCTGCCCGGCCCACCGCCGTCGGGCCCTGCCGGGATCCAGCGCTGGCCGCAGCACTGGACCGGCCCGACGGGGTCATTCGTCCGAGGCGTGGGGCGCGCCCGAGACCGAGGTGCGCCATTCCTCCGGCGAGGTCACCGCGAACCTGCGCCCCGTGACCTGGGTGGGCCTGATCCGCACGAACTTGCCCTTGGCCCCCGTCTGCCACGGGGTCAACGGCAGCTCGGTGGTGTCCATGAGCTCGTCCGTTGCAGTGATCTGCTCCGCAGTGCCCTTCAGGACGACGCTCCACGCGTGGGCGGCCGGCGCCCCGGCGCCCTCCTCCGGGGCGTCCACGCCGTCGACCTCCACGGCCACCCGCGAGGTGGACAGTGCGGCATGGACCTTGGTGCCCTCGGCGGTGCGGAAGACGAGGGATCCGTGGTCCACCACGTAGTTGATGGGGAAGATCTCCGGGTGGTCCTCCACGATGACGGCCAGGCGCGCCACCTCCCCGGTGCGCAACCGCGCCCAGCAGGCGTCCTCGCTCAGGTCCTCGGTGCGGCTCTGGTCATTGGTCATCCGGTCCTCCTCGTCGCGGGTCCACGGCAGCCGGTGGGGCCGTCCCTCGTGGTTCCACTCTCGTCCGCCGAGGCCGGACGGACAAGGGGTGAACACAGGGTGGGCGGCCGACCGCCCACCGGGCGGCGGCCAGCACCCCCTGACATCCGCGGCCGGTTCTCGTTACGGTGGCGACCAGGGGTCCCGCAGGCCACGACCCCAGCATCGACCATCAGGAGGAATCATGCCGCGTCCCATCGTCAACACCGCCAGCACGCAGTGGAAGGGTGACCTGTTCACCGGCTCCGGCACCACCACGCTCGAGACCTCGAACGTCGGCACCTTCGACGTCGCCTGGAAGTCCCGCGGCGAGGAGTCCGGCGGCACCACGACCCCGGAGGAGCTCATCGCCTCCGCCCACGCCACCTGCTTCAGCATGCAGTTCGCCAACATGCTCAAGGACAACGGCACCGCCCCGACCCAGCTGGACACCACCGCCGAGGTCACCTTCGTGGCCGGGGAGGGCATCACGGGCATCGCGCTGGCGGTCAACGGCCAGGTCGAGGGGATCTCGGCAGCGGACTTCGAGCGGATCGCCGGCGAGGCCAAGGACCAGTGCCCCGTGTCCCAGGCGCTCGCGGCCGTCAAGAACATCACCCTGAAGGCCTCGCTGGCCTGACCGGTCCGGTCCGGGGAACTCACGATGCGCGCCTGGTGGGTGGCCGCGCAGGGGCCGGTGACCGGGGAACCGCTGCGCCTCGGTGAGCGCCCGGACCCCGAGCCGGGCCCGGGCGAGGTGCTCGTCCGGGTCCTGGCGTGCGGGGTGTGCCGCACCGACCTGCACGTGGTCGAGGGGGACCTGCCCCTGCACCGGCCCGAGGTGGTGCCCGGTCACGAGATCGTCGGTGAGGTCACCGCACTGGGTCCCGGGTGTGAGCGGTTCGCCGTCGGCGCCCGGGTGGGAATCGCCTGGCTGCGGCACACCTGTGGCCACTGCCGGTTCTGCCGCCGCGGTGCCGAGAACCTGTGCCTCACCCCGCGCTTCACCGGGTGGGACGACGACGGCGGGTACGCCGAGCTGGCCGTGGTCCCCGAGGCCTATGCCTACGACCTCCCGGACGCCTTCGCGGACGAGGCGGCCGCCCCGCTGCTGTGCGCGGGGATCATCGGCTACCGCTCGCTGCGACGGGCGGACCTGCCACCGGGCGGGCGGCTGGGGATCTACGGCTTCGGGGCCTCGGCGCACCTGGCCGCCCAGGTGGCGCTGCACCAGGGGGCCGAGGTGTACGTCATGACCCGTGGGGAGAAGGGCCGGCAGCTGGCGCGTGAGATCGGCGTCGACTTCGTGGGTGAGTCCGGGGAGACACCGCCGGTGCCCCTGGACGCCTCGATCATCTTCGCCCCGGCCGGTGACCTGGTGCCGTCGGCACTGCGTGCCCTGGACCGCGGGGGGACACTCGCCCTGGCCGGCATCCACCTCAGCGACATCCCGGCGCTCCACTATGCCTCGGACCTGTTCCAGGAGCGGCAGGTCCGCAGCGTCACCGCCAACACCCGTCAGGACGGTGAGGAGTTCCTGCGCCTGGCCGCCCGCATCCCGCTGCGGCCCACCACCGTGACCTACCCACTGGAGCAGGCCGACCGGGCACTGGCCGACCTGGCCGGGGACCGTGTCACGGGGGCGGCGGTGCTACGGGTGGCCGCACCGTAGCCGGAGGCCCACAGGGAGGAGACACCTGCGGTGGTCACCGGGCCGGCCCCGGGTTCGTTAGGGTGCGAACGTGGACACGCAACGAACGCGCGGTACGGCCGGGACGACCGCCCCGGCGCCCCGGACGGACCGGGACGTCCGGCCCTACCTGGAATCGCTCGGGATCCCCGGCATCACCGACCTGCACGTGCACTTCATGCCGGCCAACGTGCAGGAGAAGGTCTGGGCGTTCTTCGACACCGAGGCGGAGCGCGGTGGGCCGCCGTGGCACATCGAGTACCGCCAGTCCGAGGAGGAACGGGTCGCCACGCTGCGGGAGATCGGCGTGAGCGCCTACACCACGCTGAACTACGCCCACCGGCCCGGCATGGCGGCCTGGCTCAACGACTACTCCGCCGACTTCGCCGCCAGCCACCCGGACGCCATCCACTCCGCGACGTTCTACCCCGAGCCGGGTGTGCAGGACGAGGTGGTGCGGAGCCTGGAGCGAGGGGCGCGCATCTTCAAGGTGCACGTGCAGGTGGGCGGCTTCACCCCCCTCGACCCCCTCCTGGGCCCCGCATGGGCCACCGCGGAGGAGGCCGGGGCCCCCGTGGTCATACACTGCGGCAGTGGTCCCCACCAAGGTCAGTACACCGGGCCGGAGCCCATCCGCGAACTGGTCGGCAGGCATCCGGGACTGGTCCTGGTGATCGCCCACGCCGGCCTGCCCGAGTACCGCGAGTTCGCCGAACTTGCGGCGCGGCACCCGAACGTCTACCTGGACACGACGATGGTCGGGACCTCGTACATGCAGCGGACGCACCCGGCGCCGCGGGACTACCCGCAGACGTTGGGCGGCCTGCGGGACAAGGTCGTCCTCGGAACGGACTTCCCGTCCATCCCCTACTCCTACAGCCACCAGATCGAGGCGCTGGCAGCGTGGGGCATGGACGACGACTGGATGCGCGGCGCGCTGTGGCACACGCCGCGCAGGCTCGTCGGGCTCACGGCTCGCTGACCACCGCCTGCAGGCCGGTGGGACCGGGGCGGGGCGGAGCGGCCGGGGGGCCGACGGTTACTTGTACAGGTGGATCCTCTGGTGCTCGATCGCGGACAGGTCGTCCGAGGTCGCGTTGAGGAGCCGGTCTGCCAGGTCCCGCAGTGCGCGCGCCGTGGCCAGTTCCTCGCCGATCTCCGGGACGTCGCGGTCCACGGGGTTGCGCCGGGCCCGGCCGAACCCCTCCAGGGTGGTCCCCGAGGTGGTGGTGAGCTGGGCGTGGGCCGTGGTGACGCGCTCGTCCGGTGTGGGGTCCTCCGTGGTGACCAGGTTGACGGAGATTCTCCAGGTGTGTGTCATCGTGTTCCCTCCAGGTGGTCGTTCAGCGTCTGGTCGGGGATGAGACGAGGGTAGGACCGTGCGCGTCCACGTGTCCATGGCCGGAAGACGGGTCCTCTCAGCAGAACAGCTCGGCCAGCAGTTCGTCCGAGCGGCGCCGGCCCTCGAGGTCGCTCATGCCCCCGGTCACCATCAGCTCATCCGCTCCGGTGAACCGCATCAGGTCCTCGACGCCGGCCCGCACCTCCCGGGGCGTCCCGTGGATGGACCGCTCGAGGTTCTCCGACACCCGCTGCCGGTCGCGTCCGGTGACGCCCTCGCCGTGCAGCCGGGCCACGACGTCGTCCACGTCCGCCAGGGCCCGGAACTCACCCTGGGAGCGGGACCGGGCCAGCGCCCAGGACTCGGGCAGCAACAACCGGCGGGCCGCCTCGCGGGTGTCCGCGGCCGCCACGTTGGCCGAGACGATCACGTATGGCTCGGCGTACCAGGGCGAGGGACGGAACTGCTCCCGGTAGAGGTCCAGGCCCGGGTGCGTGGCGTGCCCGTCGCGCGGGAAGAGGGCGGGCCCGCCCACGACGACGGCCAGCCCGGCTCGTGCGGCGGTGGTGAGTCCCTGGCCGTTCGCCAGGACGAAGAGCGGCGTGGCGGCGTGGTCACGCGGCCGCGCGGCGAAGGGTGACTCGCCCCGCAGGAAACCGGTCAGTTCCGCCAGGTCCCCGGGGAAGTCGCGGGCGGCGTCCTCACCGGTGCGCAGCGCCTGCCGCACGGCCGGGGTGAAGCCGAGGGAGCGGCCGAGCCCCAGGTCGATCCTCCCCGGGAACAGGGCCTCGAGGGTGGCGGCCTGCTCGGCGACCACGAGGGGCTGGTGGTTGGGGAGCATCACCCCGCCCGAACCGATGCGGATGGACTGCGTGCGGGCTGCCAGGACGGCCATCAGCACGGTGGGCGTGGAACCGGCGATGCCCGGGACGCCATGGTGCTCGGCCACCCAGAAGCGCCGTAAGCCCAGCCGTTCGGAGCGCTGGGCCCGGTCCACCACCGCGTCCAGGGCCTCGGCCTCCGTGCAGCCCGCGAGGGAGTTGGCGCGGTCGAGGATGGAGACGGGCACGCGGGAGGGGCCAGGGGCGGTCATACCAGCCTCAACACGATCCGGACCGGGGATATTGCCGGGGTTCAGGAGTAGCCGTCCAGGGGCAGCGGTGCCGGGGACCGGGTTGCTACGGTTCGGCCATGGCCGTCATCTACGAGACCGCGTGCACGCTCAACGGCTTCCTGGCCACCGAGGACGACTCCCTCGACTGGCTGTTCGCCATCCCGGGGGAGCAGCCCGACCTCACGCCCTTCATGGAGTCGGCCACCGCGATCGTCATGGGTTCCACCACCTACGAGTGGGTGCTCGAGCACGAGGACCTGATGGCCCACCCGGAGCAGTGGCCGGAGTACCTCGGGCGCCAGCCGCTGTTCGTCTTCTCCAGCCGTGAGCTGCCGGTTCCCGAGGGCGCGGACGTGCGGGTGCTGGACGGCGACGTCGGCCGGCACCTCCCCGAGATCCGGGCGGCCGCCGGTGCCGGCGACATCTGGATGATGGGCGGCGGGAGGCTCGCCGCCCAATTCCTCGAGGCGGACGCCCTGGACCGGGTCTGCCTGACCCTCGCGCCGGTGACCCTGGCCTCCGGCAAGCCGTTGTTCGCCGGCGACGCGCGGTGGGACCGGTTGCGGTTGCGCTCGGCCGAGAAGATCGGCGAGTGGGCCCGGTTGGTCTACGACGTCACCCCGTCGTCGTCCCGGGGCTCCTGAGCCCGCGACCTCCCCGTCGCGGCCACCGCCGCGCCGAGCGTGCGGACCGTCAACTGTCCGGTCCGCACGTTGACGGTCAGGGCCCGGAACGTGGCCGCCGGGTGATCGCGGAACCGGGAACCCACCGGTCAGCGCGGCATGTCCCCGACCCGGACGACGCGAGAATCACGAAGTGGTAACGTCAAGGGCCGTGCGTGGACCTGGGCGCGCGCCCGCTGTGGCCTCCTGCATGGCACTTTCAGGAAACATCCAGGTGATGGACAGGGACACGCAAGGTTGCGACTCGATAACATTCGTGTACGGTATGTAACGATCCGATTACACGCGAAGCATTGAGAGCATCCCATGACCTACTCCTCCCGCCGTGCCCGCCTCCTCGCCGAGAAGCAGGCCCGCCGCACTCACCGTCGTCGTTCCCTGACCGTCGGCGTCGCCGGTCTGGCCACCGTCGCCGGAGCCACCATCGCCGGTGTGGCCCCGGCCGCGGCCAACGACGGCGGCGCCGCGACCGTCGACTACTCGGCCCAGCAGGGCTACAACTGGAGCGCGGGCGACTCGTCCTCCACCTCCACCGCCGCCACCTCCGCTGCCGGTGGGTCGTACGACTACACCCCGGCCTCCACCGGTTCGTCCCAGGCGACCTACCAGCTGGCGTCCTACACCACCTCCTCCGCCAGCGGCTGGAGCGCGGACGTGGCCCAGTGGGCCACCGCCAAGGCCGCCGATCCGAGCGTCTACTACAGCTGGGGCGGCAACGGCCCCACCGCCTATGACTGCTCCGGCTTCACCCAGAGCGCCTTCGCCCAGGCCGGCAAGAGCATCCCGCGGGGCTCCTCGGCGCAGTTCTCCGGGGGGCAGAAGGTCTCCATGAACAACCTCCGGGTGGGTGACCTCGTGTTCTGGTCCAACAACGGTTCGGGTTCCGGTGTCTACCACGTGGCCATCTACATCGGCGATGGCAAGATCGCGCACGCCCGCAACCCGCAGATGGGCGTGTCCGTCACCAACCTGAACTACAGCCCCACCAACATGCTCGGCACCGCCGTCCGGTACTGACCAGAACCCTCCGGGATCCCTGCGGGATCCTGACGGTCCAGGGCCCGGTCGTCCGCGATGCGGACGGCCGGGCCCTGGACCGTCCCGGGCATCGACGGGGGCGGCGACGGAGGCCCAGGCCGGGGCCGGGACCGGGGGCGGTGCGCGTCCGTCTCACAGGTTGCGGGCGATGAGCTCCTTCATGATCTCGTTCGTCCCGCCGTAGATCCGCTGCACCCGGGCATCGGCGTACAGCCTGCCGATCGGATACTCGAGCATGTAGCCGTACCCGCCGAACAGCTGCACGCAGCGGTCGATGACCGTGCCCTGCAGGTCGGTGGAGTAGTACTTCGCGCGCGAGGCCATGGCGGCATCGAGCTGGCCGTCCACGTGCAGGGCGACGCAGTGGTCGAGGAAGGTCCGGGCCACCAGGACCTCGGTGCTGACCTCGGCCAGCGTGAACCGGGTGTTCTCGAAGTCGAAGACCTTCTGCCCGAACGCCTCGCGCTGGCGGGTGTAGTCCAGCGCCAGTTCGAACGCCAGCTCGGCGTAGCCGACCGCCGTGATCGCGATCGCCAGCCGTTCCTGCGGCAGCTGGGCCATCAGCTGGTAGAACCCCTGGCCCTCCCGCTCGCCCAGCAGGTTCGACGCCGGCACGCGCACGTCCGTGAAGGACAGTTCGCGGGTGTCCTGGCCGTGCTGGCCGACCTTGGACAACACCCGCCCGCGCTCGAACCCGGCCAGGCCCTCGGTCTCCACCGCGATCAGGGACACCCCGCGCGCACCCTCCCCGCCGGTCCGCGCCACCACGATGATCAGCCCGCCGTGGGTGGCATTGGTGATGAAGGTCTTGGACCCGTTGATCACGTAGTGGTCGTCCTCGAGCCGGGCGGTGGTGCGGATGTTCTGCAGGTCCGAACCGGTGGAGGGCTCCGTCATGGCGATCGCGCCGATGAGCTCGCCGCTGGCCATCCGCGGCAGCCAGGAGCGCTTCTGCTCCTCCGAGCCGTAGGCGAGCACGTAGTGCGCCACGATCGTGGAGTGGATGGAGTACCCCAGGGACCCGTCCCCGGCCTTGCCCTGCTCCCACAGCACCGCGGCCTCGTGGGCGAAGCCGCCTCCGCCGCCGCCGTACTCCTCCGGAACGGAGATGCAGAGCAGTCCGGCCTGCCCGGCGGCGAGCCACGTCCCGGAGTCCACCTGGTGCTGCGCGGCGAAGCGTTCGGTGTGGGGCGTGAGTTCCCGGGCGAAGAAGGAGCGCGCGAGATCGGCGACGTCGGCCACCTCGTCCTTCAGCCATGGGGAGACATAGGCGGGGGTGCGGAAGGTGGCGGCCACGGGAACTCCTGGGTCGGTACGGTGCGGGAACGACAGGCGGAGGGGAGGCGTCGTCCCTGTCAGGGCACCGTATGCACCGGGAGCGGTTCGGGGCAATGGCGACGACGCCGGACACGTGCGGCACCACCGGGTGCCGCACCTGTCCTGTCGACCGGGCCCGCGGGGGGCTCCAGCGGGCCGGCGGCGGGCCTCGTGCCGCATCAGGACGAGCTCCAACCGAGGCGCCGAGCGAGGGGTGCAGTGGCCCACGGTGACCGATAGGGTGACCGCACGGCCCCGAGCCGGGGCCGGCAGGGCCGGCCAGACCATGGACACGCAGAGCAGCCACCGGATGTCTCCCGACGGTCCGGAACCGTCGGGACGCCACAGCGCCCGCGCCACCGTCCTGCTGTGGTGCCACCGGGTGCTGCGCCTGGCCGTCACCGCCCTCGTGGGCCTGGGCGTCTACCACCTGGTCCTCGAGGAGTTCGACACCCATGGCCGCCTCGTCTGGGGCTTCCTGCTCCTCTGGGTGCTCTGCGCGTACGTCCTGCTGCCGCAGCTGAACCGCGTGCTGTCCCGGGTCTACGTGCCCGATTACTTCATCGGCAGGGCCCGGACGGCCGATGGGCTGTTGGGCGACCCGGTCAACCTGGCCGTCCTGGGGACGGCGGACCAGCTGGCCGCGGCACTGCGCGCGGCCGGCTGGACCGCCGCGGACCCGCTGAAGCTGTCCACGGGGTGGGGCATCACCCGGGCGTCCCTGCTCCGCCGCAGCTATCCGGCGGCCCCGGTGAGCCCGTTGTTCGTGTTCGGCCGCCGTCAGGACCTGGCGTTCGAGCGCGAGGTGGCGGGCAGCCCCGCCCAGCGGCACCACGTGCGGTTCTGGGCCTGTCCGCCCGGCTGGACGCTGCCCGGTGGCTTCGACGCCGACCTGGTCGGGGCGGCCACCTTCGACCGCCGGGTGGGGCTGTCCCTGTTCACCCTGCAGATCACGCACAAGGTGGCCGAGCGGACGGACGAGGAACGGGACCTGGTCGTCGCGGCGCTGCGCTCGGCGGGCGCCGCGGTCCACGTGGTCAGGCACTTCACCACGGGGTATCACACCCGCAACGGGGGCGGGGACGCGATCGAGACGGACGGGGACCTGCCCATTGTCGACCTGCGGACGGTCGCGGTGCCGGAGGCGTCACCCCTCGAGTCCCCGCCGGCGGGTGAGTCCCGGGGGACGACCGAGGCGGCGGACGTCGCGTCACCGTCCGGCCCGGCGTGCACGCGGGCTCCGGTAGACCCGGCACGGGGCGGGTCGCCGGCCGAGCGGCACCGGAGCCTGTTCGGCTCGGGAACGTCTCTGGACCGGCTGGTCTTCTTCAGCGACGCGGTGTTCGCCATCGCCATGACCCTGCTCGTGCTGGAACTGATCCTGCCCGGTGACCTCGACCCGCAGCAGGTCGACCGGGCCCTCGCGGCCCACCTGCCGGAATTCCTCGCCTACGTGCTGAGTTTCACGGTCATCGGGACCGCCTGGATGAATCACCACCGTAAGTTCACCGTCATCCGCCGGTACGACGTGCGGTTGCAGTGGCTCAACCTGTTGTTGCTGTTCCTCATCGCCCTGCTCCCCATGCCCACGAGCCTGCTCAGCGACTACGGCGGCAGGACCTCCCCCTGGCCCGTGGTGCTCTACGCGGTGGTGACGGCGGGGGTGTACATCACGTTGAGCCTGATCTGGCGGCATGCCTGGCGGGCCGCGCTGATTGTTCCCGAGGTGGACGCCGAGCTGTACCGGTACGTGCTGCACGGCGCCTGGCCGGTGCCCGCGGTCTTCCTCGGCAGCGTGCCCGTGGCGTTCGTGAGCCCGGAACTCGCGGCGTACTCGTGGCTCCTCCTCGTGCCGGTCCTGCCGACGGCGCGGCGACTGCGACGCCGGAACGCGGGCCTCGCGGAACGGGAGTCGGAGTGAGCCAGACGGCCTGAACGCACCCGGCCGGTGGGTCCGGGGGGTGCTAGGCCCGGCGGATCCTGATGGGTCCGCGGGCCGTGGCGAGGTCCACCACCTCGCCGCGCTGGGTGATGACCACCTCCCCGGCCTCCACGAGACCCGCGGCCGCGGAGCGGGCCTCGTCCATCAGGGGGCGCCAGTCGTTCCCGGGACCGGCCACGGCGCGGGCCGCCTCACTCGGGCAGATCGTGGCACCTGCCCGGCGGCGCGAGAGCAGGTCGAGGATCGTGCGCCGGAACTCCTCGAGCGGTGGATCGTCCTCATGCGGGCTCACGACCCCAGTCTCCAGCACGTCCGGGGTGGGGACCAGCGACGCCGGTCCGCCCACCCCCGCTCCGCTCGCCGCCACCCCGGCCGGCCGCCCGTCACGGTCTCCTCGGGCTCGGCCGAGGCGTGCGGGACGAGGTCCCGGGCTCCGGCTCGGTGACGTCAGCGACGTCGGCCGCCAGGACCGCGATCAGCGCGTCGGCGTCGACGGTGACGGCCGCACCCGGGGCGCCGGCCCCGATGGAGACCGTCCGCCCGCGCAGGGGGAGGTCCGCGATCACGGGCCAGGCCGTCGTCGAGCCGAAGGGAGTGATGCTGCCGCGCGGATAACCGGTGACCGCCCGGGCCTCCTCGGCCGAGGGCATCGACAGGCGGTTGACGCCCAGCGTGGCACGCAGCTTGGGCCAGGCGATCGCGCGTGTGCCGGGGACGAGCACGAAGACGTAGTCACCCTCACCGCGTCGCACCACGAGCGTCTTCACCAGGTGGCCCGGCTCCACCCCGCGGGCGGCGGCCGCCTCGGCCAGGGAGGACACGGGGCCGTGCTCGGTCAGGGCGTACTCGATGCCGGAGGCCTCGAGGGAGGGCAGGCCGGCGGGCCGGCCCGTGGGCCGGCCGGGCTCTGGGGTGCTCACGCTGTCAGCGTACCCAGCGCTGGACCCATCACCTCGACTCCCCTCGACGGGGTCGGGTCACGGGTGCAGGATGGGGGCATGAGCTCCCAGGCCCCTGCCCCTGTCCCCGGCGACGACCGCGACTGGACCTTCGTCATCACCGACGGTTGCGAGGAGTGCGGCTTCCGGCCCTTCGACGCGGCCGAGACGGCCCGGCGGATCAGTGCAGGCACGGAGCGATGGCGGGCGGTCCTCGAGCGTCCCGACGCGGCGCGGCGACCCTCGGAGCAGGTGTGGTCCCCGCTGGAGTACGCCTGCCACGTGCGGGACATGGTCCGGTTGCTGGGCGAACGCGTGAAGGCGATCCGTGACCAGGAGGCCCCCGAGTTCGCCGACTGGGACGGGGATGCCATGGCGGTGAAGCTCGCCTACTGGGCCGCGGACCCGGGCACCACGTGGGAGGACCTGGGGCGGACCACGCGCCGCACGGTCAGCGTCCTGGAGTCCGTGCCCGCCGGGGCCCGGGACCGGACGGGCCGCCGCTCGGACGGGGTGGAGTTCACCGTCGCCTCGCTCGGCCAGTACATCGGTCACGAGATGGAGCACCACCTGCACGACGTGCGCGGCTGACCGGCGGGCGCGCTCCGGGCCTGGCCGGAACCGACCCGTCCCGCCGACCGCATCCCGCAGGAACGGAGATGCCCGGTGGGCCATGCCCGGCCTAGCGTGGTCCCATCACCGGGACCGCGGTGGCCCCGGCCTGAACCCAGGAGGGACACCATGTCCGTCACGGAATCGGTCCAGCACCAGGACCGGGCTCCCGCCCTGCCGCGCGTCGTGGACCGGGCGACGTGGCAGGCCGAGCTCGACGACCTGCGCCGGCGGGAGAAGGCGGTCACGCACGAGCTCGACGCGATCGCCGCGCAGCGGCGCCGGTTGCCCGCGGTGAAGCTGCCCCCGTACACGCTGGAGGGGGCCTTCGGCCCGATCACCCTGGCCGAGGTCTTCGAGGGCAAGCGCCAGCTGATCGTCTACCACCACATGTGGGAGCCCGGCGCGGACTTCCAGTGCGGTGGCTGCACCTACTTCACCTCGCAGTTCACCCGCCTGGACTTCCTCGACAACTACGACGCCCGGTTCGTGGTCGTCACGCAGGGCCCGATCGACGAGGCGCTCGCCTACCGGCGCAAGGTGGGGAACCAGATGACCTGGTACTCGACGGCGCACAGCGACTTCGGGGCCGACGTCGACGCCCCGCCGGGTGGTGGGTTCGCGCTCAACGTGTTCCTGCGCGACGGTGCGGACGTGTACCGCACCTGGCACACCACCGGGCGGGGGATCGAGCAGTTCTCCGCCGCGTTCGCGCTGATCGACGCGCTGCCCTACGGCCGGCAGGAACAGTGGCAGGACGTGCCCGAGGGGTGGCCGCAGGGCGAGACCTACGCGGGATGGCCGGACTCCCCGGACATCGCGCGCTGGTACGGCCGGGGGTGACGCGCAGCGGCCAGCCACACCCGGCCGTCGCGGTCACTCGGGGGCGGGCAGCCAGCTGCGGACCACCCCACCGTAGGTGCCCGGATCGGGCGGTTCGATCTCGCGCTCCCGCACCCCGAGCACGGCCGTCCAGGCCTTGTGGACCAGGTCGTAGTCCTCGGCGTCCGCGGTCGTCTCCCCCGGTTCCCGGTAGGTCATCCACCGGTCACCGCCCGCGTGGAAGACGTTGAGCAGGTAGCGCGTCCCGTCCCGCACCTGCAGGTCGTTCTCCGCCGTGCACCCGTACTGGCGAAGGGAGTCCACGAACTCGGCCACCAGGTCGAGTTCGCCCATCTGCAGGACGGGATAGAAGTTCTCCCGGTGGAAGTCGTACACGGTGGGTGCATCCTCCACGTAGATCGGGTACCGATGGTTGCCCGTGGGGATGTAGGCGATGTGCGTGGCCAGGTATGCCGTCTCGATGAACGTCCCGTCGTCGGCCCCCTCCGGGAACTCCGCGGCCCCGGGCAGCGGATAGTCCTGGAGGAAGCGCCATGCCCTGGCGGGGAGATCACGGGCCTCGGGCGGCACGTCCAGGCCGGGGACGACCTGTGCCTCGATCAGGAGCAGGGTCCAGATCACCAGGTCGAAGGCGTCCCCCAGGGAGGCCTCACCGGAGGCGAGCATCGGCTCGTAGTCGAGCTCCATCGCGGCGGACAGCGAGTCGCACCGGGCGAGAGCGGCGTTGGCGAGGCCGACCATGTGTTCCACCCGGGCGTCGTTCGCCTGGTACTGGTTGTGCGCGTGGATGGCCAGCGGCAGGACGGATCCGTAGTCGGAGCACGTGAGCGCCCCCGGATCGCGGGCCAGGAAGGGCTGGACCAGGTCCGTGAGGTTCTCCCGTGCGCCGTCGCGGGCCATCTGGTCGACGTCGGCGGTGTTGGCGCTCGCGTACGTCACCTCGATCAGGGAGGCCACGGAGTCCTCCCAGAGGTCCTCGGCGGCCCCCGGCCGCCGCTCGTAGAGGTCGACCATCTCCTCGATGCCCCGGCGCACCGAGAAGGCCGCCTCCCCGGACTCCGTCACGGACCAGGGCTCGGCCACCAGGGCCTGCTGCACCGTGCCGGAGGGGCGCCAGCCCTCGGGCATCCGCCCCGGGTCCAGCACGCAGTGCGAACTCTCCGGCGCCGAGCAGGACGTCAGCAGGACCAGGGGGAGCAGTGACGCGATCACCGCGCGGGTCCGTTGCACCGATGGGCCTCCTGTCCAGGCCCCCGGCCTGACCGCTGGCTCCCCGCGCCGGTGGCCCGTGCGCGTGATTGCACCGCAATGTACTCCTCCCGGCGGCTCCCCGCACCAGTTCATCGGGCGGGTCGAGGACGCCGTTCAGGCACCCCGGCGTGCAGGCGTCAGCACCGGAGGACGGTCATCCGCGGGCGGCGGCCGGAGCCGGACCGGTGAGGGCGTCGGCCAGCAGGGTGCCGCCGAAGCCCATCAGCACCAGGCCGGTCACCCGGTCGATGGCGGCCAGGGACCGCGGGCTGGACAGCCAGCGGCGTGCGTAGCCGCCCCCGATGATGAGCACGGCGAACCAGCTCATCGTGAGCGCGGCGTGCACCCCGGCCAGGGCCGCACCCATCAGCAGGGGCGAGACGCCGTCGGGGAGGAACTGCGGGATGGTGGCGATGTAGAACACGCCGACCTTGGGGTTGAGCAGGTTGGTGCCGGCACCGGTCAGCCAGCCGCGCCAGGGAGGGTCGGCGGGCGCCGGGGAGCCGGCGCCCCAGCCCCCCGGTTCGCCCGGGGAGGCGGCACCCGTCACGGCAGTGTTCACCGGGTCCCTCCCGGTGCCGCGGAACGAGGACCAGATCATCGACGCACCCAGCCAGAGCATGTACGCCGCCCCGGTGATCGTCAGCACGCGGTAGGCGAGCTCTGAGGCCGCGAGCAGGGCGGAGACCCCGACGGCGGCGGCGATGCCCCACACCACGGCCCCGGTGGCGACCCCGGTGGCGGTGGCCCACGCGTAGGGGCGGGACCGGGTCAGCGAGGACCGCAGCACCAGGGCGGTGTCCAGTCCGGGCACCAGGGTCAGCAGGCCGGCCACCACGGTGAAGGCGAGCAGGGCGTCCAGGATCGTCACCGATCCAGTGTAGTCAGGGAGGGTCGCCGGACCGGAGGAGATCAGGTGGTCCCCGGCCCCCCGTCCCGGCCCTTCCCGGGGCCCAGCCCGCGGGGAGGGCAGCGCCTCGTTCCTGTCTGCCGGACGCCCCCGGTGGGATACTGGTGCCGCATGACCCGCCACCGGTGGGTGGGCATCCCCGCCCTGGCGAGCCGGCCGTCCAGCACATCCCAGTGACTCCGGAGAACCCGTCATGAGCCAGACAGCAAGCCAACCCGGTGCCGACCGCGACCTGAAGTCCAGGCACCGCACCATGTGGGCCTCGGGTGACTACCCGGGCATGGTCGAGACGTGGTTGCTCCCCCTCGGGCCGAGACTCGTCGAGGCAGCCCGCGTCACCTCCGGCCAGCGCGTCCTGGACGTCGGTGCCGGCACGGGCAACGCGTCCCTGCCGGCAGCGGCCACGGGGGCGAGGGTCACCGCCGTCGACCTCACTCCCGAGCTGCTGGACGCAGGGCGGCTGCGCGCCGAGGCGCAGGGGTTCGACCTGGAGTGGGTGGAGGCCGACGCCGAGCACCTGCCCTTCGAGGACGCCTCCTTCGACGTGGTGATGTCCTCGATCGGCGTGATGTTCGCCCCCCACCACCAGGAGGCCGCCGACGAGCTCGTGCGCGTGTGCCGGCCCGGCGGGACGATCGCCCTGCTGAGCTGGACGCCCGAGGGCGTGGTGGGCGGGCTCTTCCGCACCATGAAGCCCTTCGCCCCGGCGCCCCCGCCCGGAGTGCAGCCGGCGCCGCTGTGGGGCACCGAGGAGCACCAGCGCGCCCTGCTGGGTGATCGGGTGGCGGTGGACTCCGCCAGCCGGGGCACCCTCGAGGTCACCGCCTTCGGCACGCCGCGCGAATTCGCCGAGCATTTCAAGGCGTCCTACGGCCCCACGATCACCGTCCGCAGGAACGCCGAGGGCGAGGGCCGTGCCGAGGAATTCGACCAGGCGTTCCAGGCCTTCTTCGACGAGGCGAACGTGGGGACCGAGGACCGGGCGCGCTTCGAGATCGAGTACCTGCTGACGGTGGCCACCCGGAGGTAACCGAGGCCGGCCTACCCCGGGACGGTGACGTTCCGGATGGTCATCTCGACGGTGTCGAAGGTGAGGTCGAGCATGGCCTCGAGCTGTTCGCGGACTCCGACGACCACCTCCGTGGTGCGGGTGACGTCCGCGTGGGGGGACAGGAAGCACTCGATCCACAGCCGCGGTGCGCGCCGGGGGCCGTCGATGCGGACGAGGGCGTCCTCGACGTCCCGGTGCGTCATCAGTCCGGTGGCCGCGGCCTGGGCGATCTTGGCGCACCGTTGCTCCGCCGCGGCGCCGGGGCCGGTGGGGCGGCCGGCCGGGGAGGCCTCACCGCCCGGGGTGAGACCGGGCCATGCACGTGCATTCGTCATCCGGGGAACTCCTGGGGTCTGCGATCGTTCTCGCGTCGTCTGTAGGTTCCTCCCCGATCTGTTGCGCGGCCTGAGAGTTTCCATCCCACCCGGGCGGGGCGGGACTTGCTCCTTCGGCGAGCACGGCGAAGACCGCGCTACTTTCCAGATGTGCCTCGGTGCGGCGGTGCGGGGGCCTGAGAGTTTCCCGGGAGGAATTGCTCCTACGGCGCCCGACCGGTGGTGCCGGACGGGACTCTCCCGCCACACCTCAACGGCAACGGCTATTCTGCTGTGATTGCGATCACAGTGTAGTCAGGCATTTGATTTGTATACAAAATATGCCGTGAATCTCGTCACACGGGGTCATCCGGGCCGTTGCCGGGAACGCCGGGTGGTCGGGGGCCCTTCCAGTGCCACGACCGGCGCGCCTACGCTGGGGGCGACCCACAGCCCATCCCAGGGAGGGGACGTGCCGGAATTCCAGGACAGATACGACGCCGGTGCCCAGCTCGCAGCGCGGCTCGCCCCGCGCTGGGCCGGGCACGCCGACGTCGTGGTGCTGGGCCTGCCCCGCGGCGGGGTGCCGGTCGCGGAAGTGGTGGCCCGGGAACTGCGCGCACCGCTGGACGTGATCATGGTCCGCAAGCTGGGGGTGCCCTCCTACCCGGAGCTCGCGATGGGTGCCATCGGTGAGCAGGGCGTCCGGCTCCAGGACGAGGGCACCATCCGGCACTTCGGGGTCACGCAGGAGCAAGTGGCGCTGGTCGAACGCCGCGAGCAGCAGACCCTGGACCGCCGGGCGCGGCTCTTCCGTGCCGGCCGGGAGCCGCTGGACCTCACGGGCAAGACCGCGATGATCGTCGACGACGGCATCGCCACGGGCTCCACCGCCCGGGTGGCCTGCAGAGTGGCCCGGGCCCTCGGGGCGGCGCGCGTGGTGCTGGCCGTGCCGGTTGCCTCGCGGACCACCGTGGACTCGATGCTCATGAGCCGCGAGGCCGACGAGATCGAGGTACTGGCCACCCCCCGGGGCTTCCGGGCCGTCGGGGCCCACTACCGGGACTTCGCCGCCGTCGACGACGAGACGGTCGCGGCGATCCTGTCCCGCGGTAGCTGAACCCCGGCCCGTCGCGACCGGGTGTTCCCGGACGCGACGGCCCTCCCTACTGTGGGACGAGGAGAGGGCGCCAGCGACCCCTGCGGCGCCGACGGAAGGACCATCCATGCGCATCGTCATCACGCAGAACATGACCCTGGACGGGCGGATCGAGATGCTCGACGACTGGTTCGACCCCGCCGACCAGGACCCGGAACTGGTCGGGGAGATGCGGCGCCAGACGGCCGGCGAGGACGTGCTGCTGCTGGGCCGGCAGACCTTCGAGGACCTCCGCGGCTACTGGCCGCACCGGGCGGATGACACCACCGGAGTGGCCGAGGCCCTGGACCGGGCGGACAAGCGCGTGGTCTCCGCCACCCTGACCGACCCGCAGTGGGAGAACACGACCGTCATCGGCGGCGACCCCCTCCAGGCCGTCCGGGAGCTGCGGCGGCAGGACGGCCGTGACGTGGTCGTCACCGGGAGTATCCACCTGGCGCACACCCTGATCGAGGCGGCGCTGGTGGACGAGTTCCGCATGTTCACCCACCCGGCCTGGCAGGGCCGCGGGCGGTCCTTCTTCCCGGACGGTTTCGATGCCCCGCGGCTGCGGCGCATCGACGGCAAGGTCTTCCCCCACGGGGTGGTGTACGCCGCCTACGAGCTGGCCGGACTGGCCCACGGTGACGGTCCCGGGGGCACCGCGCTCGCCGGACTCGGCTCGGAACAGGAGGACTGAACGATGGGCAAGCTCATCTACTCGGTGATCGCCTCCCTGGACGGGTACATCGCCGACGAGGCGGGGGACTTCTCCTGGGCCATGCCGGACGCCGAGGTGCACCAGTACGCCAATGACGAGCTGGCCGGCGTCGCCGTCCACCTCTACGGACGCCGGACCTACGAACTGATGACCCCGTGGGAGAACGACCCGGAACTGGCCGCGTCCGCACCGGTGACCGCCGAGTTCGCGCGGGCATGGCAGCGGGCGGACAAGGTGGTCTACTCCTCGACGCTGGACAGGGCCAGCACCCGGCGCACCACGCTGGAACGTCACTTCGATCCCGCGACCGTGCGCCGGCTGAAGGCCGAGGCGGCGGGCGACCTGCTGATCGGTGGTCCGACCATCGCCGCCTATGCCCTGCGCGCCGGGCTCGTGGACGAGGTCAGCCAGGTACTGCTGCCGATCGTCATCGGCGGGGGACTGGCGGTGTTCCCGGCCGGGCTGGGCCTGGACCTCGAGCTCATCGGTGAGCAGCGGTTCGCCGGCGGGGCCGTGGCCCTGAGGCACAGGGTGGACCGGATACGGGACTGAGCCGTACCCTTGACTGCCATGAGGTCCTGAGTCCCCTCCGTCCCGCGCCCGAGGCTGCGTCCGAGCCGCCCGGCGGGATCCGACCGACCGCCCCAGGACCGTCATGACCTCCTCGACCCCTCGTCCCTCGCGGCCCTCTGCCGCACGGCTGGCCGCCGCCTCGACCCTCAGCGGCGCCGATCACCTCGTGGTGGACGGCGTCTCCCGGTCCTTCGCGGACCACCGCGTCCTGACCGACATCAGCTTCACCGTCTCCTCGGGTGAGCGCGCCTGTCTCATCGGTGAGAACGGCACCGGCAAGACCACCCTGCTGCGCATCATCGCCGGCCTCGACGACGACCACGCCGGCCGGATCAGCGCGCCCGGCAGCACCGGGCTCTATCACCAGCAGCCGGCCTTCGAGCTGACCCTGTCCGTGGAGCAGGTGCTGGCCCAGGCCACCGCGCCGCAACGGCACCTCGTGGAGGAGGTCGCCCGGCTCGCGGAGGCGCTCGCCGTGGGGCAACGGCCGCCCGGTGACCGGCTCGTGACGGCCTATGACCGCGCCCTGGCCGAGGCCGCCCGCACCCGGGCCTGGGACGTGGGGCACGTCGTCGACCGGGTCGTCGAGGGCCTGGGCCTGGCCGGGGTCCCCCGGGACCGGCGGGCCGGTGAGCTGTCCGGTGGCCAAGTGTCCCGGTTGTCGCTGGCCTGGCTGCTGCTTCGGCGCCCGGACACCCTGTTGCTGGACGAGCCGACCAATCACCTCGACGACCGCGGCACCGCCCTGCTCGTAGACCTGCTCGCCGGTTGGTCCGGACCGGTGCTCATCGCCAGTCATGACCGCGCCTTCCTCGACGAGGCGGCCACCAGCCTGCTCGACCTGGATCCCGCCCCGGGGCTCCACCGGGACGCCGGTGCGGCCGGCGGGGACGGGGACGGTGCGGACGGGAACGGCGGGGGTGCCGGTGTGGGCGTCACCCGGTTCGGCGGCACCTACACCCAGTACCTGCTGCACCGGATCGATGAGCGTGCCCGCTGGGAACGGCGCTACCGGGAGGAACAGGATGAATTGCGGCGGCTGCGGCGCCAGATGGCACAGAACCACACGGTCGGCCACGCGGACCGCCCGCCGCGCACCGAGGGGAAGATGGCCCAGAAGTTCTACTCCGACCGCAACGCCACGGTCGTGCGGCGCCGGGTCAACGACGCCGCCACCGCGCTGGCCCGCCTCGAGCGGGCCCAGGTCCGCAGGCCCCCGCCCGTGCTGCGCTTCACCGGCCTCGCCGCGGCCACGGCGGGAGGCGGGCCGGACGGCCGCGGTGACCGGCCGGCGTCGTCCGCACCGGTGCTGGCGGCCACCGGGGTGGGACTCGCCGGGCGGCTCGCCCCGGTGTCCGTGGCGCTGGGCGCGCGGTCCCGGTTGCTGGTCACTGGCCCGAACGGGGCGGGCAAGACCACCCTGCTGCGGATCCTGGCCGGTGACCTGGAACCCGACGCCGGCTCGGTCTCGGCCCGGTCCGACGGGGCCGGGGGGCGGTCGGTCGGGATGCTCGGCCAGGAACCCAGGACCATGGACCCGGACGAGACCGTGGCGGAGGCGTACCGGGCCGCCGTCGGCATCGAGACGGCCGAGCGGGTGCCCCTCGGCACGTTCGGACTGCTGACCGCACGAGACGAGGGCCAGCCGGTGGGCGTGCTGTCCGTGGGGCAGCGCCGGCGCCTGGACCTGGCCATGCTGCTCGCCGATCCGCCGGAGGTGCTGCTGCTGGACGAGCCGACCAACCACTTCTCGCTGCTGCTGGCCACCCGGCTGGAGGCCTCGGTCCCGGACTACCCGGGCGCCGTGGTGATCGCCAGCCATGACCGTTGGCTGCGCTCGGGGTGGCGGGGGGAGCGGCTGGAGCTCAGCCTTCCCAGTGGGCCGGGGAACTGAGCACAATATCCTCATGAGCACACTCGCCGAGACCTGGGGCCGTCATTCCGAACCACTGACCGACGTCATCAACTCCGTCACCGACTGGCAGGCGCAGAGCCCGTGCGAGGGCTGGACCGCCGCGGACATCGTGGACCACCTGATGCAGAGCCACCGGGAGTTCATGGGCCGGCAGGGACGCGAGATCCCGCTGGTGCCCGGCACCCCGGCCGAGCAGTGGAACCACCACGTCGCCGCCATGTCGGCCCTGGTCGGCGACGAGGACCTGGTGTCACGGCCCCTGGAGACCCCCTTCGGTGACTCGACGGTCGGCCAGGTGCTCATGGACTTCTACGGGATGGACCTGATCGTGCACCGGTGGGACCTGGCCACCTCCCAGGGACAGGACCACCGGCTCACCGAGGAGGAACTGGCCGAGGTGGACGCCGCCGTGGACGGTTACGGTGAGGCGGCCTATGCCCCGGGCATCTTCAAGAAGGGGGTCGAGGTGCCCGCAGATGCCTCCCGCCAGGAACAGGTTCTCGCCCGGACGGGCAGGACGGTCCGGGCGGACCACCGCTGAACGGTGCCGGGCCGGGGGACCGAGCGGCTGGCCCTTGACCACGGTCGCCACCGGGTCTCTCATGGAGTCATCAGAGGGGCTTGCGCCACACGTCTGAACAGCGGGCCGCGACCGGCGCAAGCCCAGGGGGCCGGGACCCAGGAACAGGGGATCACCATGATTCGCATGCTGCTTCAGGCCGTCATCAACGTGGTGATGGCCGCCATCGGGCTGCTGCTGGCCGGATCGCTGATCGACGGCGTCACGCTGCAGCCCTCCGGGTTCGTCGTGGCCGTGCTCGTCTTCGTGATCGGGCAGGCCGTCCTGGGCCCGTTCGTGTTCAACATGGCCCGGCAGTATGCGTCGGCCATCCTCGGCGGCGTGGGCCTGGTGTCCACCCTGCTGGCCCTCTGGATCGCGACCCTCTTCCCGGAGGGACTGGTCATCTCCGGCGTCACGGCCTGGGTCCTGGCCACCCTGCTGGTCTGGATCGTCACGGCTCTCGGTACGTGGATCCTGGGCTACCTCGTGCTCACCCGCTGGTGGGACAAGAGGGTCGAGAAGAAGAACATCCGCCGGGCCGTGGCCTGAACGCCACCACCTGGCGCGGGCCACAGGGCACGGACCGTCCATGAGCGTGCTCGGGGCGCCCGCCGACTGGCCGCGGTTACGACCGTGGACGCTGCTGCGGCCGATCCTGACCGGGGCGGCCCTGCTGACTGTCTACTACCTGCTGCCCCTGGACCGCGGCGGCAGCCTCACCTGGTTCGTGGTGGGTCTCACCGCCCTAACCGTGCTGGTCATCTGGCAGGTTCGGGCCGTGATGAACGCACCGTCGCCGCGGTTGCGCGCGGTGGAGTCGTTGGCCACCTCGATCCCGCTGTACATCGTGCTGTTCGCCGGCTCCTACTACACGATGTCCGGACGGGACGCCGACGCCTTCACCGAGCCGCTGGACCGCACCGACGCCCTGTACTTCACCATCGCCACGTTGGCCACGGTCGGGTTCGGGGACATCGCCGCGGTCTCGGAACCCGCACGGGCCGCCGTCATCGTGCAGATGGTGACCGGGGTGGTGCTCCTCGGGGTGGTCATCAAGGTCTTCCTCGGAGCGGTGCAGATCGGCCTGCGCCGTGCCCAGGGCGCACCCGCTGCACGGGACGACGGTCCCTCGAACCCCGCCGCCGATCCCGATGACGGGGCCCCTCCCCGGGCGTGAGGGAGGGAGGAGGGACAGGGACGGTGCGGTGGTCACTCCGGGGCGAAGGCCTGCCGAAGCGCGTCCTCGTCCTCACGGCTGAGGTTCGTCTCCACCAGCTCGAACCTGGTGCCGGCGAAGTGCTCCGTCACCCGGTCCATGACCGCGCCACTCGTCAGCAGGAACAGCGCCGACGTGCCCGGGGTCACCGTCTCACGGATGCGCTTGATGAAGGAGTCGTCGATGCCCACATCGGCCAGGGAGCCGCTGAGCCCGCCTACCGCGGCACCCACTGCCGCGCCCAGCAGGGGCACGAAGAAGATGAGGCCGAAGAGGAATCCCCAGAATGATCCGCCCAGGGCGCCCACGCCGGCCATGTTGTGCAGTTGACGTGTCTTGGGCTTCTTGGCGTCGGTTGCCCAGGAGACGACCGCCGCGTCATGTACCTTGATGAGCTCCTGGGACTGCAGGTTCAACAGAGTGCTCTCCGCCTCCTCCGCCCCGGTTTCACTG
The DNA here is from genome assembly GCF_937871995.1 of uncultured Citricoccus sp. NCBI lineage: Bacteria > Bacillati > Actinomycetota > Actinomycetes > Micrococcales > Micrococcaceae > Citricoccus > uncultured Citricoccus sp. Next base: position 47,543 of record NZ_CALMQR010000054.1, read on the forward strand.
TCGAACTTCCATACGGTAAGCGTTGCCACAGCAGGACCTTTCGCCACGGGAGGTCCCGGAGGTCGAGACCCGCCCCCATCCTGCGCCGGTGCGTGGGGGCACGTCTACGGTCCGGAGGCCTGCTTCTCTCCCCGGGGGCGTCCGGGCCAGGGGCGGTGAGGCCTGTGGGGCTCCCGGGGCGTGAGGGGCCGGTGCGCGGGGGCGGACCCTGTCCGGGTTGCTAGTGTTAGCAGCTGGTTGCTAACTTTGTTAACGCAGGCAGGGAAATTGCTGCCATATGCATCAACATAAGGAGACATCATGGCTGCTGACACCAACAACGCCACCCCCACCGCCGCCCAGGCCAAGGCCAACGAGGCCGCCAACAAGGCGAACGTCGAGCAGGCCAAGGCCAAGGCCGCCGCCGAGCAGGCCAAGACCGCCGACGACGCCAAGGCCAACGCCGAGCAGGCCAAGGCCAACGAGGCCGCCAACAAGGCCAACGTCGCCCAGGCCAAGGCCAAGGCTGCCGCAGAGCAGGCGAAGACTGCCACCGAGTCGACCAAGACTGCTGCCCCCGCCAAGGCCGCCGCCCCCGCCAAGGCCGCCCCCGCCAAGGCTGCTCCGGTGAAGGCCGCCTCCGCCAAGGCTGCTCCGGTGAAGGCCGCCCCCGCCAAGGCCGCTCCTGCCAAGGCTGCCGCTTCGGCCAAGGCTGCCGCTCCAGCCAAGGCCGCCCCGGCCAAGGCTGCCGCTCCCGCCAAGGCTGCGGCTCCTGCCAAGGCCGCCCCGGTCAAGGCTGCCGCTCCTGCCAAGGCTGCCGCCCCGGCCGAGGCCGCTCCCACGAAGACGGCTGCCCCGGTCCAGGCTCCTGCCCCGGTCCAGACGGTCGCTCCGGTGCGGACCGTTGCTCCGGTCCCGGCCGCCGCCCCGGTCGTGAAGACTGCCGAGCCGGCCCAGCAGAAGGCCGCCGAGCTCGTGGAGCAGGCCACGCAGCGGTTCGAGGAGAACTCTGAGCGTGTGGCCGAGCTGGCCCAGGAAGCCGCCCAGCGCGCCGGGGACAACGCCGAGCGCCTCCAGGAGATCAACTCCGCCGTGGTCGATTCGTCGAAGACCGTCAGCCGCGTCGGTGTGGACACCTACCAGGCCGCAGCCAAGAACGTCTTCGACCTGCAGCGCCAGATGGTTGGCGCCGCTCGGGTCGCATGGGTCCGCGACGCGGCAGCCACCCAGATCCAGTTCGCCGAGGATGTCACCAACGCGTGGGCCAGGGCCGCCCGCGAGCTGCTGAAGTGATGTGAACGGTGCGCGAGCCTGGTCTCGCGTACCGGTGCCAGAGGGTCCTGCCGATTCCGGCAGGACCCTCTGGCGTTTCGATGACGGGCCACCGCCGCGGGTCTGATGCGGTGAGAAGCCTGTGGATCAGGACGTCGCCGTCCCGCAGGGGTGGCCCGGTCGACAGCGAGGGGCCCCGGTCGCGTCAGTCCCGCAGCAGGTCGGAGATCCAGTCGCCGAGCCCGGTGATCGTGTCGGTGGTGATGGCGTGGCCACCCGGGTCGCGGCGGGCGGTGGCGGAGGCCCCGGACTCGGTCAGCAGGTAGTGCCAGGTGCGGTCCAGGAGCTCCCGGGGGATCACCGTGTCCGTCTCGCCCTGGGCGACGTAGACCGGCACCCCGGCCAACCGGGACGGGGAGGTCGGGACGCCGGCGTCGAACGGCAGTGTCCCGTACAGGATCGCTGCGCCGGCGAACCGCTGGGGATCGGCCAGCAGGAGCCCCCCGGCGAAGGCGGCGCCGCCGCTGAAGCCGACCAGGATCACCGGACGCCCGGCCGGGGCCACGTCATCGAGCCAGAGCCGGAACCAGGCCATGACCTCGTCGAGGGACTCGGCGAGCGGGCGGCCGATGCCGCGGTTGGCAAACCAGGCGTAGCCGTTCCCGGAGCGGATCGGGGCACGGACGGCGGTGTACACCGCGCCGGCGGGAAGGTGCCGGGCCAGGTCGATGATGCCGGTCTCGTCGGCACCGCGGCCGTGCAGCAGCACGACGAGCGGACGGTCGGCCGCGTCGGGTCCGTGCCAGGTGACGGTGGGAGCGTCGAAGGCCCCGCTCACGTGCGGTCCTCCGCGGCGTCGATGGTGATGCGGCCGGCGGTGCCCACCCCGGCCCAGCGCTCGAGTTCGGCGTCGAGCTCGAGGGGCTCGACCGGGGCGGCGTGCTCGTAGGCACCCCAGTACTGCCGGGGCAACATCCACATCAGTTCGAACTCGTTGCCGTCCGGGTCCGCCCCGTAGATGCTCTTGGTGGCACCGTGGCTGGACTGGCCGGTATAGGCGTCGGCCTCGATCAGTGCCTGGCGCGCCTGGGCGAGTTCCTCGATGGTGTCCAGTTGCCAGGCCAGGTGGTAGAGCCCGACCCCGCCACGCGCCGTGGGCGCCGCGCCGGAGCCGAGGCCGAACAACCCCAGATCATGGTGATTGCCCGATCGGGGCAGCCGCAGGAACGCGGCGTTGGCGTGGGGCTCGCGGGCGGCGACCTCCATTCCGAAGACCTCGGTGTAGAACCGCTCGGCCCGCTCCAGGTCGGTGACGAACAGGACGGCATGGTTCAACCGGACGAGTGAGAGGGACATGGGATCAGACTCTTTCTGAGGTGGGGGATGCGAGGGGCCAGTCGTTGTCCGCCTCAGGGGTGAGCCTGCGGACCAGCGGGGGTCCCGCTGGATTCAGGGTCAGGCGGTGACGGCGAAGCCGGCGGTCCAGGAGACCTTCCCGGCGGCGGCCAGGGTGATCTGCAGGATGCCCATGACCTCCAGTTCCCGGGTCCGGGCTGCCCCCGCGTCGATCGAGGGCAGCCCGGTGCGGATGATCCTGGGGGTTGCCACGGGAGCTTTGGAGGTCGTTGGTTGTTTCTACAAGTAAGACCGTAGCACGATACACTTGTAGAGACAACTATTCATGCATGGTGAAGGAGGGTCGTGATGGCAGAGGAGCCCTGGCTGACTGGGGACGAGCTGGCCGCCTGGGTACGCCTGGTGGCGGTGGTGGAACTGCTTCCGGGGGTGCTGGACGGCCAGTTGCGCCGGGACGAGCACCTCATGCACTTCGAGTACTTCGTGCTGGCCATGCTCTCCGAGGCGCCCGAGCACACCCTGCAGATGCGGGACCTCGCGGCGCGGACCTATGCCACCTTGCCGCGGTTGTCCCATGTGGTGCGTCGGCTCGAGGAGCGCGGGCTGGTGGCGCGCGCTCCCTGCCCGGGGGACGGCCGGGCGATCAACGCGTCCCTCACCCAGGCGGGGTGGGCCGCGGTGCGGGCTGCCGCCACCGGGCATGCGGCCACCGTGCGCGAGCACGTCTTCGACGTGCTGAGTCTCGAGCAGGTGGGTCAGCTCAAGGACATCACCACGGCAATCCTGTCCCGGCTGGACCCGGACGAGCGCTTGGCCGTCGCGTACACCCGCTACGATCACGGACCCTCCCGGCCCTGAATGTCGTCACCTGGAGGCGTGTGAGGTCTGTCGGCGCCGGCCCGGTTCGGCCCCTGGTCGGCTCTTCGGCCGTTCCCTCCGACGGCAACGGCGCCCGGTATCCGCGGGGGCGGGTACCGGGCGCCGTCACTGTGGCGTGTCAGCGGTCGTCGCTCAGGCGAGGGCCGCCAGCGCGGGGTTCTGGCTGCGTCCGAAGATCCGGGCGTCAAGGGAGAGGCGGCCGGCTCCGGCCACGGCCAGGGCGGCTGCCCCGGCTGCGAGCACCAGGACGAACTCGTATCCGCCCTGCTCCGCGAAGAGGCCGGCGGGGGCGTGGACCAGGAACAGGGCCCCGAGCATGTTCAGGGTCAGCAATGCCGCGACCGGGCGGACCAGGATGCCCAGGATCAGGGCGGCACCGCCCAGCAGCTCGAGGAAACCGACGGCGGGTGCGACCAGCTGCGCCGCCGGCACCCCCATCTCGGAGAAGGCCGCCTGGGTGCCGGGGACGGTGTACTCGAAGATCTTCTGCCAGCCGTGGGCGAAGAAGACCACGCCGAGGGCGAGGCGCAGGATGGTGCGAGCCAGGGTGGACCGGGTGACGGGGGAGGAGGCCTGAGAAGTCATGGAGTCGTTTCTGTTGATCTGTGCACTGTCGGGGCAGCGGCGAGGAAGCCCCGCCGCCCAATTGCTTATAGCTTCAACCAATACGATACCCGCAGACTGGTTGTAGCGTCAACTACCGTCATCCTGGCAGCGACGGGGCCCGCCGTGGGGGCCCCAGAGGGTTTGACCGCCTTCCTCGTCCGGGTGTTTCGGCGGGTGGTGCATCTCTCGTTACCTGCCCCCCCTCACCCGGGTGATCTGTCGGTAGACTGGTCGGGCCGAAGGGGAGTAGTTCCCGCCCGCCCCGTCAGGGGTGGTTGAAGCGGTGCGTCGACATGCTGGCCTCCTTGTATGGGAGGCCCGGCGCCCCACCCGGACCGTGCGTCCGGGCGAGCGAGACCTTCGGCCAGACACTGCTCTGGCCGAGGTCTACCCGAATGGGTACGGGCATCGGTCGGGGCCCTGCCTTGAGGAACTCGATGCATACTCCGGACGACTCCACCACATCCGCCTCCTCCGTAGACGAGCCGACGCGGGATCAGGTCCGGCGCTGGCGGCGGTACTTGGCCGATGAGATCGCCGAGGGGCAGATCTACCGGCAGATCGCCCACCGCAAGCACGGCCCCGAGCGGGACATCCTGCTCGGGCTGGCCCAGGCCGAGCGCCGTCACGAGGAGCACTGGCGGGCCCTGCTGGGCGAGCACGCCCACCACCTGCCACCGCCCTCCCCGCACCGGGTGCTGTTGCGCTGGCTGGCCAAGGTCTTCGGCTCGGTGTTCGTACTGGCCCTGGCCCAGCGGGCCGAGTCCGACTCCCCCTACGCCAAGGACCAGCACGCCACCGCCGCCATGGTCGCGGACGAGGCGATCCACGAGGAGGTCGTCCGGGGCCTGGCCTCCCGGGGCCGGGAGAAGCTGGCCGGGGGCTTCCGGGCCGCGGTGTTCGGGGCCAACGACGGCCTGGTGTCCAACCTGGCCCTGGTGCTGGGCATCGGTGCCACCGGGGTCGCCCATGAGGTGGTGCTGTTCACCGGGATCGCCGGACTGCTGGCCGGGGCCCTGTCCATGGCGGCCGGGGAATTCGTCTCCGTGCGCTCCCAGCGCGAACTGCTCGAAGCATCCTCGCCCACCCAGGTCACCCTCGAGGCCGCCGAGCACCTGGATCTGGGCCAGAACGAACTGGTGCTGGTCTACCGGGCCCGGGGCATGGCCGAGGAGGATGCCGTGCACCGCGCCCAGGAACGCCTGGGCTACTTCGACTGCGACTGCAATCCCTCGTTCTCGGCACGCCCGGACGGCTCCCAGGGCCCTGTCGACCGGTCCGGGGACTATGAGGAGATCGGCAGCCCGTGGCACGCCGCCGGGTCCAGCTTCCTGTTCTTCGCCTCCGGGGCCATCATCCCGGTCATCCCCTACCTGTTCGGCATGTCCGGGATGGGCGCCATCGTGGTGGCGGCGGTGTTGGTCGGGATCGCACTGCTGTTCACCGGCGGGGTGGTCGGACTGCTCTCCGGGGCCTCGCCCCTGAAGCGGGGACTGCGCCAGCTGGCCATCGGCTACGGTGCGGCCGCCGTCACCTACGTGCTGGGCCTGGCCTTCGGCACCACCGTGGCCTGACAACGACAGTCGCGGCCTGAGCCTGACCTCAGGAATGGAGATCCGGTGCGGCAACTGGGCCGCGTGCTCGTCATCGCCACCGCCGAGCGCACCCAGGCGGGCCGTGGCCGAGGCAGACTGGGAACATGCCTGACGCACTGACAGCCCCGCACGGCCCACCCGGTCGGATCCTCCTGGTCGGTTGCGGGAAGCTGGGCACCCGCCTGGGGCAGGACCTGACGGCAGTCGGCTGGGACGTGTTCGCGCTCCGCCGGGACACGGCCTCCCTGCCTGCCGGGTTCTCCGCTCTCGCCGTCGACCTGCGCGAGCCGATCCGAGATGCCCTGCCGGACGTGGATGCCCTGGTGATCACCCTGCCCCCCGGGACGCAGGACCCCGGAGGCCAGCCGGACGGTTACCGCGCCTCGCTCCACCACCTCGCCGCGGCGCTGCCCAGCGTGCCACGGCGGGTCGTGTTCGTGTCCTCCACCCGGGTGTTCGAGGGGTATACGGACGGCCGGGTGCTCACCGAGGCGGACGCGCCCGCCCCGGTCACCGCACGCGGCCGCGCGCTTCTCGACGGAGAGCTCCTGGCCTCCGACCTGTTCGGCGCGCATATCGTCCGACCGGCTGGTATCTACGGGCCCGGCCGGACGATGCTCGTGCGGAACGTCATCGAGGGCGCGCCGGTCCAGTACGCCAGGCGTACCAACCGCATCCACGAGACCGACCTGGTCCGCACCCTGGAGGCGCTGCTCGTCGCGGCGGATCCGCCGCGCCTCCTGCACGCCGTCGACCAGGGCCCAGTCCCGCTGGGCGAGGTCGTCACCTATATCGCCCGCCAGCTGGGACTCCCGGCGCCCCCGAGGGCCCAACCGGAGCTCGCCAGCGGCACCATCCTCAGCGGCGCCCGCCTCCTCGGTCTGCTGGGCGCCTTGTCGTACCCGACCTTCGAGACCGGATACGCCCACCTCATAGCCACCCGCCCCGACGGGGCGGTTTCCCGGCCCCAGGACGGCTTCGATCGCTGAACGGCCTGTGGCCGTGGTCGCCTCCGCGACCTGAGCGACCACGGCTGACGCAGGGGGAGAGCAGCCCCCGGAGGGGGATGTCCCTCTCTCCCGGGCTGGGTGTCAGGAGACGAGGTTGGTGGCCGCTTCGGCCATGTGCGCGAAGACGACCTCCGACGCCTCGGCGGGATTGCCGGTGGTGATGGCATCGACGAGGGCGGCGTGGCGGTCTACCTTCATGTTCCCCACCGCCTTGTCCATGCCCGCCCACATGAACGACATGCGGATGGAGCCTTCCAGCGACTTCCAGGTGTGCAGGAGGGTGCTGTTCCTGCTGAGCTGGCACAGGGTGCGGTGGAAGTCGAGGTCCGCCTCGATGCGTTCCTCCAGCGAGTCGTCGGCGGTGTCCTCCATGTGCTGGACCGCCTTGCGGAGGACCGCGACAGCCTCGTCGCGGTCGTCGCTCTCGGCCAGGGTGCGGACTGCCAGGGCTTCCAGGGCGGCGCGCACCGAGAAGATGTCCTGGATCTCCTTGGTGTCGAGGGTCCGAACGGACAGCCTTCCGCGCGGTCCGGCCTCGACGAGTCCTTCCTGCTGGAGTTGGCGCATCGCCTCACGGAGGGTGCCGCGGCTGATCTGCAGCTGCTCCGACAGCTCGGTCTCGACAAGGTGCGTGTCGGGAGGAAGCTCTCCGGAGGTGATGGCACGGCGCAGGGCGGTCAGGGCCTGTTGACGCAGGTTCGTCTTCGCCAGTCCTGCAAGGCCTGCTGTCTGGATGCTCATGTGTGGTCCTTGGCTGGGGGCGCGGGAGGGGACGTATTGTTCCGATCATACGAGCCCGTCGACTGTTGACCGAGGGATGGCGGATGGCGGGGGCCGAAAGACGCCCCCGCGGGGGCGGTCTCTGGGATGTTCCCGGGGTCGTCGGCGGAGGAACGGGAGGAGGCCAACCCCGTGCAGTGGGCTGGCCTCCTCCAGGCCTCCTCGGATCCGGGCCGTGACGGCGCTCCGCCGGACCCGGGGAAAAGGTCAGGCGTGCGCCGGGGCCGGTTGGGTGGCGGCGGCTTCCTCGGCCAGGCGGCGCTCCGTCGGTCCCCAGGTCTCCCGGGTGACCAGGGCGGCGATGAGACCGATGACGGCGTAGGTGGAGAACAGCAGGGCCGGGCCCATCCATCCCAGCCAGATGTACAGCAGGGTGGTGATGAAGGGGGTGAAGCCGGAGACCATGGCCGAGATCTGGTAGGCCAGGGACGCCCCGGAGGAGCGGGTCTGTGCCTGGAAGAGCTCGGGGAACCACGGTCCCTGGACCCCGGCCAGGGAGTTCTGGCAGACCGCGTAGGCGATGACGATGGTCACGAGGATGAGGATGAACATCCCGGTGTTGGCCATCAGGAACATGGGAATGCCGAAGGCGGCGGCGAAGGCGCAGGCGGCAATGTAGACCGGGCGCCGGCCGACCCGGTCGGTGAGCCGGGCCCATCCCATGGTGGCGAAGATGCCGATGCCGGCGGCCACGCAGAGGGCCGTGAGGGTCTCGACGTTGGTGGCCAGTTCGTTGGTGTGCAGGTAGGAGATCATGTAGGTCACCGACACCGCGTAACCGGCCGTCTCGGCCACACGCAGGGCGATGCCGCGCACGATATTGCGCCAGTCGTCCTTGATGACCTGGAGGATCGGATTCTTGACGATCGCCCCGTGCTCCTTGACGTCGTCGAACACCGGGGACTCCGGGACCTTGGCACGGATGATCAACCCGACCGCCACGAGCACGATGGAGGCCAGGAAGGGGATGCGCCAGGCCAGGCTGCCCTCGAGGTTGGCGCTGGCCAGGAAGACCAGGTTGGCCAGCAGCAGTCCGACCGGGAAACCGGCCTGGACGATGCCGGTGAACTTGCCCTTGGCCTTCCAGGGGGCGTGTTCATAGCTCATCAGGATGGCCCCGCCCCATTCGGCACCGAAGGCCAGGCCCTGGATGACGCGAACCACCACCAGCAGGATGGGGGCCAGGATGCCGATCTGGGCGTAGGTGGGCAGCAGGCCGATGAGGAAGGTGGCCAGGCCCATGACGATGAGCGAGGTGACCAGCACCGGCTTGCGGCCGACCTTGTCGCCGAGGTAGCCGCCGATGATGCCGCCCAGCGGGCGGGCCGCGAACCCGACGCCCAGGGTGGCGAAGGACGCCAGGGTGGCGGTGACCGGGTCAGCGCCGGGGAAGAAGGCGGGGCCGAAGTACAGGGCGGCGGCGGTGCCGAAACCGATGAAGTCGTAGGTCTCGATGACCGCGCCCACGCCGGAACCCACGGCAACGCGCTTGGCGTCCTGGGTGCCGTGGACCGGCCCGCGCATCTGGAGCGTCTCAGTGCTCATCTCTGATCCTTAGTCTGTTGACTGTTAACAACGAATACGACTAGTGTGAGGGACACCACAGTCACTGTCAACAGTCAGCAATGGGTGGATCCGTTCTTCTGGCGGGGCGACACTCCTTCCCGGAGAACGGGGGATCGTGACGACCGGACCGTGGCGAACCTGTTCCCGAAACCACATGAGGTGAGTCTGATGCCATCGACAACCGAAGGCGTAGTAGTCGACGCCGAACGCCTGCAAAGGCTGAAGGAAGCGGCCTATCGCATCCGCACCAACGCGCTGGTCCAGGGCGAGGTCCAGGGGCAGGGCTACATCGGCCAGGCCCTCGACATCGCCGACGTGCTCGCGGTGCTCTACACCGACCAGTTGAGGCTGCGGCCGGAGGACCCCGAGTGGGAGGACCGGGACCGCTGCCTGCTGTCCATCGGTCACTACGCGATCGCCCTGTACGCGGCCCTGGCCGAGGCGAAGTTCTTCCCCCTGGAGGAGCTCGAGACCTACGCCACCGACGATTCGCGACTGCCCATGTCGGCCATGGCCTCCTACACCCCCGGGGTGGAGATCTCCGGTGGGTCCCTGGGTCATGGACTGACCATCGCCAACGGCGTCGCACTGGGCCTGAAGCGCAAGGCCAATCCGGCATTCGTCTACAACATCCTCTCCGACGGGGAACTCAACGAGGGCTCCACCTGGGAGGCGGCCGCGGTCGCGGCGCACCACCGTCTCGACAACCTGATCGCCATCGTGGACTTCAACGACCAGCAGGCCGACGGCAAGTCGTCCCAGATGCTGGGCATGGATCCGGTCGAGGCCAAGTTCGCATCGTTCGGCTGGATCGCCCGCCGCGTGGACGGCAACGACATCGCCACCGTCCTCACCACTCTGGAGGACCTGCGCACCGTGGACGCGGCCCAGCCGCGGGTGCTGATCGCCGACACCAAACTCGGTAAGGGCGTGGACTTCCTGGAGAACCGCGAAAAGCTGCACTTCATGACCGTCGCCCCCGAGGAATGGACGATGGCCCACGATCGACTGAAGGAGTCGTCCCAGTCATGAACACCACCACCCACACCACCCCCGTGAAGAAGCGACTCACCTCGGATGCGATGAGCGCCTCCTTGGCCAGGGAGGGCCAGCGGGTCACGGCCGCCCCCTTGGGTCATGCCCTGGTCGAGCTGGCCCAGCGCGATGACCGCGTCGTCGGACTCTCGGCCGACCTGGCCAAGTACACGGACCTGCACATCCTGCGCGATGCGATGCCGGACCGGTTCTACCAGGTCGGCATGGCCGAGCAGGCCCTGCTGGGCATGGCGGCCGGGCTGGCCATGGAGGGGTTCGTCCCCTTCGCCTCCACCTATTCGGTCTTCGCCACCCGCCGGGCCTATGACTTCCTGTGCCTGGACATCGCCGAGGCCAACCTCAACGTCAACATGGTCTGTGCCCTGCCCGGGTTGACCACCGGCTACGGGCCCTCCCATCAGGCCACCGAGGACGTGGCCATCCTGCGCGGGATGCCGAACCTGACCATCGTGGACCCCTGCGACGCGGTGGACATCGAGCAGGCCGTCCCGCAACTGGCGGCCCACGACGGGCCCACCTACACGCGCATCCTGCGCGGCAAGGTGCCCCGGGTCCTGGACGAGTACGACTACACCTTCGAACTCGGCAAGGCCAAGATGATCCGCGACGGCGCCGAGGTGTTGCTGATCTCCACCGGCCTGATGACCGAACGCGCCCTCGAGGCCGCCAAGGCACTGGCCGCGGACAAGGTGGACGTGGCCGTGCTGCACGTGCCCACCCTCAAGCCCCTCGACGAGTCCACCATCCTGCGCGAAATCGCCCAGGACCGCCTCGTGCTCACCTGCGAGAACCACACCATCATCGGCGGGCTGTTCGACGCCGTCGCCCACGCGGCGATCCGCGACGGCGTCTTCCGGCGCATCACCCCGATCGGTCTGCCCGACGAGTTCCTCGACGCCGGCGCGCTGCCCACCCTGAACGACCGCTACGGGGTCTCCACCACCAAGATCGTCGAGAAGGTCAAGTCCCTACTCAGCCCCGGCCACACGGACCGCGTGGACTGATCCCCACGGCACGCTAAGGGGGGCAGGCCGGGACACCCAGGACCTGCCCCCTCTGGTGTGCCCTGTGCGGAGGCTGGCCCAATCTCGGCGGGGCCGCACCGCCCCGCCCGGCCGTTCGGTCACATCCGGAGGCACGACGACGGCGCCCGGCCCCCGAGCGGTCGGGGAACCGGGCGCCGTGGCGCGCATGGGTGATACCTGGCGGGGCGTCAGTGCATGTGGCTGCCCCCGTTGACGTCCAGGGTCACGCCGGTGAGGTACCCGGAGTCCTCGGAGGCCAGGAAGGTGATGGCCGCCGCCACCTCCTCCGTGGTCGCGGTGCGTCCCACGGGCACGTCGGCGGCGATGGCCGCCTCCTGTTCAGGGGTGCTGCCCACCCGGATGTTGGTGTCCACCGCGCCGGGGGTGACGGCGTTGACGGTCACCCCGGACGGGCCCAGTTCCCTGGCCAGGGCCTTGGTGAAGCCCAGGATCGCGGCCTTGGCGGCGGAGTAGGGAACCTTGCCGAAGACCCCACCGCCGCGCTGGGCCGACACCGAGGACATGTTCACCACCCGGCCCCACCCGTTCTCGATCATCTCCGGCAGGAAGGCCTTGGTGACCAGGTAGGTGCCGGTCGCGTTGACGTCCATGACCTTGTGCCACAGCTCGACGGTGGTCTCCAGGAACGGCACCGGGGAGGTGATGCCCGCGATGTTGACCACCGCTCCGACCGGCGGCAGGACTCCCGCCGCCGCCTGGGCCGCGACAGCCTCGCGGGCCGCGGTCACCGAGGCCTCGTCGGCCACGTCGACGGCGTGACCGAAGGCCGGCACGCCACAGTCCTTCGCGATGTCCCGGGCCACCTGGTCGGCCTTCGGCCCGTCCAGGTCGAGGATCACCACCGCCCAGCCCTCCCGGGCGAAGCGGCAGGCCGTGGTGAGTCCGATGCCCTTGTCCGAGGTGGCCCCGGTGATGACGGCTGTGCGCTGGATGGTGGACATGATGCTCCTTGGATGGATCTGAACGAATCTGGATAGGAAAGGGTCGGTGCTGCCGGGCGATAGCACCCGGGAAGGGGTCATAGCAGGGAGGAGATGAAGCGCGCGGCGTCGGCAGCGGCCTTGGGGCGCTGGTCGTGCGTCACGTCACGGGTCTCGAGTTCCAGGGCGAAGTGGCCGCGGTACCCGGCCGCGGTCAAGACGGTCAGGCCGCCGGCGAAGTCCACCTCACCTCGGCCGATGCTCAGGTGGATGTCGCCGGTGTCCGCATCCCGGAGGTGCACGTGGGCGATCCGGTCGTGGAAGGTCTCGACGAACTCGACCGGATCAGCGCCGGAGGCCACGATGTGACTGAAGTCCATCACCACGCCCACGGGGGAATCGGCCAGGCGCGCGGTCAGTGCGCGGGCGCGGTCCAGGTTGCAGCACAGGCGGAAGAAGTGCAACGACTCGGTCCAGAGCTCGACACCGTGGCGGGCGGCCTCGTCGCCGGCGCGGATCAACTCCCCGGCGACCAGGTCGAGATCCTCCTCGAGGCTGCGGAACGGCTCATGGCTCAGGGCCCCGCAGGGCAGGACCAGGGCGCGGGCCCCGACCGCGGCGGTGAGCTGGAGGAGCCGCTGGAGATGCGCCATGCGGGCTCCCCGCTGGTCGTCATCCAGGACGGCGTTGAGGTCACCGATGTCGCCGTTCACCGAACGGACCCGCAGGCCCGCGTCCCGGATCGTACCGCTGATCTGGTTGACGGTTGCCTCGTCCAGGACGAAGGGGACGTGGTCACACACGCCGGGCAGGGCGCCCAGGTCGATCTCCTCGAAACCGGCTGCGCGGATGGTGGCCAGGGCATCTGGCAGTGCTTGATGTCGGAAACTGATGGAGGAACAACCCAGGCGGGGCGAGAACATCGACGGTGATCCTCAATGGTCGGCGGTGTGTGCCAGATCACCATAACAATGCTGACTGTTGACAGTCAACGACTGCATCGGCGTTCCGTGGTTCAGGACCTCGCGCCCTGTCCGCGAAGAAGGCCCGGGCGCCGGAAGCGCACTGCGAGGATCCCGTCCCGTGGTTTACGCTTCATCTGACCACCGCAGTCGATTTCACCTGGTCCTGGCACCGCAGGGCCGGCAGGGTCCCCTGGAGGTGGCCGTGGGTCGGGCCGTCGACGGCACTCGGCAAGCCGCGATCGAGTCGCCCGCCAGCGTCACCCTCCAGGCAGCCGGGGCCGGTCCGGACCAAGGGTGTCCGGGCCCTGGCGCGGAGCCCCCTGGCCTGCGGACGGGACACGCGACGCGTTCCCCGGAGCAGCGCCCCCCGCGGCGGACTCCGAGGGGGCAGTGCGCTCCCGGGCCGAATTTGTCACGATGCCGATTGAGGATAGATGAGACGCAGACGAATCCCGAGAACACTGCTCGCGATCGGGGCGCTGGGGATCGTCGCGCTCCTGACGGCGCTGATCCTGCTGGCCGGCGATCGGCCGGGCGGTTCCGGCATGCGGACCGAAGAGGTCGCACCCCAGGCGCAGGTGACCTCGGCCTACGGGCATCTGGAGGAGTTCCAGGCCCTGGCGGACGAGCACGGCGACCGCGCCGCCGGCACCTCGGGTCACGAGGCGGCGGCCGAGTACGTCGAAGGGCAGCTGGCCCGTGCGGGGTATGAGACCACCCGTCAGTACTTCACCGTCGAGACCTGGGACGAGGAGGAGATCGAGACGTTCACCATCCTCGCCGAGACGAAGGGCGGGAACGACGACAACGTGATCATGCTCGGAGCCCACCTGGACGGAGTCCCCGGCAGCCCGGCGATCAACGACAACGCCTCGGGTGCGGCGGCACTGCTGGAGGTCGCGCGCAGGCTGGCCCAGCAGGGATCCGTAGAGAACACGGTGCGCTTCGCGTGGTGGGGGGCCGAGGAATACCGGGGGTTCCCCGGATCCAGCCACTACGTGGAGCAGTTGGACGAGGACGATGAACTCGAGACCATCGCCGCATACCTGAACTTCGACATGGTCGCCTCACCCAACGCCGTAGTCGCCCTCTACGACGCACGCGACGACGATTCCCGGCTCAACGTCCCCGAGGGTTCGATGGACCTCATGGAGGTCTTCACCGACTACTTCGACTCCCGCGACCAACCGTGGATCACCACGAGCTGGAACTACGAGTCCGACCAGGTCGCCTTCGCCGAGACGGACATCCCCGTGGCGGGCCTGTTCTCCGGCAGCAACGAGAGGAAGTCGTCCCGGGAGGCCCGGCTCTTCGGCGGGGAGGGCGGTGCTCCCCGCGATCCGAATTACCACCAGCCCGGTGACGACCTCGACAACGTCGATCCGGACACGCTGGACCTCATGACCGACGCGATCACCCACGCCGCCACCCGCCTCGCCCAGGACGGCGGCACCCAGGACTCCAGCGCCCTGGACTCCGGCGCCCAGGACTGAGCCGGACCTGCGGTGTCCCCGCCGGCGTCGGACCGGATCCCGGTCGGTGCCCGCAGACCGAGATCGCGCTGTGAAGAACAGGGTCGACAGGCTGTACGGAGTAAAGTCTCGAGGGCGCAACCGCCGTCCACCGTGTTCCGACCAGCTGAAGGGGCGTCATGTACACGCACTTGTTCAAGACGGTCCACCAGGCCTACTTCCAGGACCACGTCCAGGCCGTCCCCCGGGACCGCCTCGGAGCGATGGACCCCTCCGACGTCCGCGCCCTGATCCGGATCGTCGGTGAGGTGGTGCGGACCCAGATGCGCGAGCACGGACCGTCGACCCGGCGCGTGCGCACGGTCAACGCCGAGCTGGAGCGGGCCGAGTCCTCCCTGATCCTCATCGACGGGAAGGTCGTCGGGTCCCTCGACCAGGACGTCGCCGAGGACTACGGAAGGTTCACCAGCCGGTTGATGCACGAACTGGCGCCGGTGCTGAGCGGCACCGGGATGCACGTCATCAGCCCGGAGGGAGAGGACGTCAACGACGGCACCGGATGGAGTCACTTCCTCGGAATCGCCGCCTGGCGCAGCGTCGATGACACCAGGCTGGCGCCCTTCCTCGACACCGAGACCGCCCGGTGCTGCCACTGCCGGGTCCCGGGCGACGCCGACGCCTGGGCCTCCCCGGTCCACGTCGCCAATGAGGTGACTGCGGACCTGGCCGCGGTGCTGCGCCAGATGTGGGAGGAGGAACAGCTCCTCGCCACCCAGCCGCGCGAACCGGTGGAAGCGGTGGCGGTGCCGGAGGCCGAGGTGCCGCGTGGCCCGGTGGGCAGCGCGGGCGAACCCCTCCAGTACGTCAACGCCGCCATGATCGCCGCCGCGCTCAACGTCTCCCGGGCCGGCGTGCGGTACCTGTCGGGGTTCCCGGACCCCGCCGTCACCCTGGCCGGGCCGCGGGTCTCCCAGCAGGGCTGGGACCGTGCCGCGGTGGAACGCTGGGCCGAGGCGCACGGACGGACGGTCGACTGGCCGGACGCGCCGGAGCAGACCCCCGCGGACCTGCAGCCCGCCCTCTGGACGTTCTGACCGCGCACCCGGCGGCGTCCGTCCTCCTGGTCGCGTGTGCTCCCGGCCGCGTGCCCTCCCGCACGGTGTCCGGTCAGGTGTCCGGTCCGGGTTCCAGCGTGTCCCCCGGTGCGTCGGAGGAGCGCCGCGAACCGCGTCGGCCGGCGATCACCAGGTCACCGGCAGTGCGCGCAGTCCGAAGACCACGTGGGACGAGCGGAACTCGACCTCCTCGAACGGGACGGCCAGGGCCAGCCGCGGGAACCGACGCAGCAGGGCCGGGAACGCGATCCGCATCTCCATCCGGGCCAGCGGTGCCCCGATGCAGTGGTGCACGCCGTGTCCGAAGGCCAGGTGCCCCGGGGCGCCCCGGGTGATGTCCAGCCGGTCCGGGTCATCGACCAGGGCCGGATCGCGGTTGGCGGCGGGCAGTGCGCACACCACCAGTTCGCCCTCGGGGATGGTGTGGCCGGCGATCTCGACCTCGGTGGTCGTGGTCCGGGGGATGCCGGCATGCACGATGCTCAGCCACCGCAAGAGCTCCTCCACCGCCGGGCCGACCATCGCGGGGTCCTCGCGCACCAGCGCCAACTGCTCGGGGTGGCGCAGCAGAGCCAGGGACCCCAGCCCCAGCATGTTGGAGGTGGTCTCGTGGCCGGCGATCAGCAGCAGGCTGGCGAGGCCGACCAGCTCGTCCGTGCTCAACTCGTCAGCGTGCTCACGCACGAGCATGCCGAGCAGGTCCTCGCCCGGTGCGGCCTGGGCGCGGGCGACCAGCTGCGCCATGTACTCGCGACCCTCCCGGGAGAGCGCAAGGAGTTCCTCGGGCGGGGTGGAGATGTCCAGCTCCCGTTCGGTGCGGTGCTGGAACTCCGCGCGGTCCTCGAAGGGCACGCCGAGGAGCTCGCAGATCACCAGCGACGGAATGGGCAGGGCGAAACCGGCGACGAGGTCCGCCGGCGCTCCGGCCTCCTCCAGCGCGTCGAGGTGCTGTCCCACGATCTCGATGATCCGTGGCTCGAGCCGGCGCATGCGGCGTGCGGTGAACTCGGGAGTGAGCATGTGCCGCAACCGGGTGTGTTCCGGCGGGTCGTGGGCCAGCAGCTGACCGGCCTGCATCTGGGCCTGCTCCTCGGGGCTCAGGGGGCGGCCCCCCGGCAGCTCGAACGAACGCTGGTCGGCGTTGCTGAATTGGACGGGATCGGACAGCACGGCGCGGACGTCCTCGTACCGCGTGACCAGGTATCCGGAGATCCCCAGCCCCGTGTCGACCTTGCGCACGGCACCGTCGTCCCGGAGCCTGCCGAGGTCCTCGACCGGATCGAATTGTTCTCGCCGCATGTGCAGCGGCGTCACTGCCGGGGACTCAGCCATCCCGCGCCACCTTCTGCTCTGCCTGGCGCATACGCTACCCACCCCTGCGGCGGCCGAACAGGGTGCGGTGACCGGCAGATCGACCCCGTCCGTCAGCGGGGACCGGACTGGGACCGGGGCGGGCCCCCGGCCGTCACGGGCCCCGGCCATTCCGGGGCGAGCATCCCGTAGACGAGGGTGTCCGTCCACTCGTCCTTGATCAGCCAGTCCTGCCGCAGCAGCCCCTCGCGGCGGAAGCCCAGGCGCTCGCAGAGCCTGGCCGAGGCGGCGTTGCGGGCGTCCATCCGCACGCGCACCCGGTGCATGCCGTAGTGGCCGAAGGCCAGGTCCAGCACCGCGCGGGCGGCCTCGGTGGCCAGCCCGCGTCCACCGGCGTCCGGGTCGAACACCCAGCTGGCCTCTCCCAGGGACAGCGAGTCGTCCACGGCCCACAGCGTGATGTCCCCCACGACGGCGTCACCGCCTTCCGTGTCCCGCTCCACGGCCACCAGGCAGACCGCGAACCCGGCCGCGGTGATGTGTAACCGCCCCCGGCGCCGGCCGACCTCGTCGCGGGCCCTCGCCGCGTCCCACGGGCCGTCCAGCAGGTAGCGGGTGGTGTCCTCCCGTCCGTAATAGCGCAGCAGCCCGCCGGCGTCGGCGTCGCGGAGGTACCGCAGCTCGAGGCGCTCGGTGCGCAGCGGCACGGGGGGCGGCGGGGCCGGCGTCGGGCGCGCGGGTGTCACGGCCGGCTGCTCACGCGGGGCCGCGACCGGGTGCCCGGTCCCGGGCGGCACGGGGCGAGGGTGCTCACGGGCCGGTGGCGGCCCGGTCACCGGCGAGGGCGCGGGTGAGGTCCACGAGGCGGCGCAGGACCTTCTCGAGGGAGCGGTCGTGGTGGTCGGTGAGGGCCAGCTCGCCATCGGGGAAGTCCATGCGGCGGACCAGGTTCACGGAGTCGCCCACCACGTGCATGTTGTAGGCAGCGGTGGTGATCCGCCAGGCCTCGTTGGCCCGCACGCCGCCCAGGCCGCCGTAGGCCACGATCGCCAGGGTCTTGTCCATCCACTGCCTCGAGAGCAGGTCGTAGGCGTTCTTGAACGCACCCGGGATGTTCCGGTTGTACTCGGGGCTGATGAAGACGAACCCGTCGCACTCGGCCACGGCGTCGCGCCAGCGGTGCACCTCGGCCGGACCGTCCTCGGCCTGCGCCCAGTTCTCGTCGGTCATCACCGGCAGGTCGAAGTCCCGCAGGTCCAGGACCGTCCACTCGACGCCTCCCGGGACGGAGGAGGTGTCCAGGGCGCGGGCGCGGTCGGCCACCCAGGCCCCCACGGACGCGCCGAGACGTCCTGGGCGTACCGATCCGATGACGATGCCGATCCTCATGCCGGGTCCTCCTGCGTGACTGGGGCGGATGTGCTGGCGGTGGGGGGGTTCCAGTATCCAGACTAGGGGGTGTGGGTCCGGTGAGCGGTCCGGCCCGTCCGACGTCGAAAGGCACATCATGGAACCCATCCGGCAGCAGTGGGGCGGCACCGGTGCGCTGATCGACGACCCGGTCGGCACCATCATCCGCCCGCACCGGGACTGATCGCGGTGACCGTGGTCTCCGGCACCGGATCCGCGCGGAGCTCGCGACGGGCACCGGGGTGGTGGGCCGACGCGGGGCGGGTGGTGTTCCTGCTGGCCGCGCTGCTGTCCTTCACCGGCAACGGGCTGAGCTTCTACATCGGGTCCTGGAAGGACTCCGCCCTGCCGGTGCATGCCGGCTTCGCGGGTGGCTTCGCCGGCGGCTGGGAGCACGTGGTGAACCAGCCGACCTACTTCACCTTCCTGTCCAACTTCCTGGTCGGCCTCACCTCGCTGTTGCTGGCCATCCGGCCGCACCGGACGTCGGACCTCTTCCACGCTGCGCGGATCGCCGGGGTGGTGTGCATCGTCATCACCGGGGTGGTGTTCAACGTGCTGCTGCGGGATGCCGACCCGATGACCCGGGTGGAGCAGGTCAATGACACCATCCAGCACGTCATCACCCCCCTGCTCACGCCGCTGGTCTGGCTGCTGCTGGACCGGAGGGGGCAGGTGACGTGGCGGCGGATCGGCCTGGCGTCGCTGATCCCGCTGGCCTGGCTGGCGTTCACGCTGCTGCGTGGGCCGTGGCTGGACTGGTACCCCTACAGCATCATGGACGTGCCCCGGATGGGATATTCTGGTGTGTCTGTCTACCTGGCGGCCATCCTGGCGTTCTTCTTCGCGGTGGCGGCGCTGATGTGGGTACTGGACCGGCTGGTGATCACCGGGAAACGGAGGTAGGGCCCTGTGAGGATCGCCGTCCTGGCGCACATGCACTACGCGATCCGGCCGCCGTACGCCGGCGGCCTGGAGATGCACACGGACCTGACCGTGGACCACCTCGTCCGGCTCGGCCACGAGGTGACGGTCTTCGCCAAGGAGGGCACCCGCACGGCCGGCACCGTGGTGCCGCTGGTCGCGGAGGACTTCGATCCCACGGTACGCACGGAACAGGACGTGGTGCGCCGCCGCGCGGTCCTGGTCGCCGCCATGTCCGAGGCCTGCCGGCAGGTCCGCGACGGAGACTTCCACGTGGTGCTGAACAACTCGCTGTCCCCGGTGCCCCTGCTCGAGTTGCGCGAGGCCCCGATGGTCACCGTGCTGCACACCCCCGCCACGCTCACCGAGGTCCTCGCCGTCCTCGACGACCCCGCCTGGACACCCCCGCCGAACCATCGCTGGCTGTCCGTCTCGGCGGCCAACGCGCTGGCCTGGAACCACCGGCTGCCGCGGATCGCGGTGGTCGCCAACGGCATCGAGCACTCCCGGTGGCACAGCACCGTCCGGCCCGTGCCGGGACGGGCCGTCTGGTCCGGGCGGATCACGGGGGAGAAGGGCCTGCACCTGGCCATCGAGGCGGCCCGGATCGCCGGGCTCGAGCTGCACTTCGCCGGCCCGATCTCCGACCGGGACTACTACCGCGACGCCGTGGAGCCGTTGCTGGGCGAGGACACCGTCTACCGCGGGCACCTGGGCCACGGTCAGCTGCCGGACCTGCTGGCCTCCGGGGAGGTCTACCTCGCCAGCCCCCTGTGGGCCGAGCCGTTCGGCCTGGCCACGGTCGAGGCCATGGCGATGGGCACGCCGGTGGCCGCCTTCCTGACGGGTGCCCTCGGGGAGATCGTGGGTCCCCGGGCCGGGGACCTGGCCATGCACCACTCGGCGGAGGCGCTCGCGGACGCGGCCCGGGTGGCGCGTACCAGGGACCGGGGGCTCGTGCACCGCTGGTCCCGCCGGTTCAGCGCCGACCGGATGGTGGCGTCCTACCTCGGCTTCCTGCACGAGGCCGCCGAGCGTGCCGGCACCCTGCCGGCCCTCAGTCCCGGCTGGACCCCCTACGGGGACCAGCTGACCGCGCAGGTGCGGGACTCGATCGATGCCCCGCCGACCGGCCCCGACGACGACGGCTCGCCGGCCCTGCAGTCCGTCCAGACGGTGCAGTGAGCCCGGTCCCCGCATGAGCCCTGTCCCCGCATGAAACCGGTCTGCTCGTGAGCACCTCCCCGTCCCGCCCCCGGGTCCTCTACTACGCCCACGACCACGGCCTCGGCCACCTCCACCACGCCGCCCGCGCCGCCGGGACCGGGGCCTTCGACCTGACCGTGGCCACCTCCGCGGCCCGCGCCGCCGAGGTGCTGCCGGCCGCCACCGGGCTGCGGATGCTGCCCTCCGACGTCGTGCCCGGGCATCGCCAGCCGTCCGGATCCCGGCTGCACTACACCCCCACCGGTCCGGTCATCCGGGACCGGTTCGCCGCCCTGCTCGAGGCGGCCCGCACGGTGCGGCCGGACGTCGCGGTGGTGGACGTGTCCGTGGAGACCGCCCTGTTCCTGCGCCTGGCCGGCTACCCGGTGATCCACCGGCGCATGCACGGAGACCGGACGGACCCGGGCCACGAGCTCGTCTACGCCGAGTCAGACCACCTGATCGCGCACTACGGCGCCGGACTGGAGGAGCCGGGCTGGCGCCGGCGGTTCGGGGCGAAGACCACGTTCCTCGGTGCCCCGGACACCTCCGGCCGGCTCGGCCGGCGGGCCGGCCCGCGCGCCGGTGCCCCCTCGGCCGCCCGGACCACGAGGCCGGAGATCGCCGTGGTGACCGGCACCGGAGGCGGTGGGGTCCGGCTGGCCGACCTCGCGCGTGCCGCGGGCCAGGTGCCCGGCGCCCGTTGGCACGTCTACGGGCCGGTGCGCGGCGCGGACGGCGCCGTGCCGCCGAACATGGTGCTGCACGGCTGGACCGACGACGTCGCCGGCCGGATGCGCGCGGCGGACCTGGCGGTGGTCTCAGCCGGGTACAGCGCCGTGGCCGACGCGACGGGATCGGCCCGGCCCGTGGTGCTGGCCCCGGAGGAGCGCCCCTTCGACGAGCAGGACCACTTCGCCGCCGCCGCCCAGGCCGCGGCCGGGGTGCCCTGGTGCCGGTGGGGGGACGAGTCCGCGGACTGGGTCGGCGCCGTGGAGACGGCCCTGCGGGACCCGGCCTCGGCGGACCGGCTGGCGGCGGAGGTCCTCACGGAACCGGGGGAGTACCGGCACCGCTGGGAGGCCGCGGTGGGGCAGGTCCTCGGCTGACACGCGCGGCCACGGGGGTGCGGCGGCCGGGAGCCCGCCACACCCCACCGGCGGCTAGCTGAGGGTGGCCGTGTCGATGACGAAGCGGTACCGCACGTCCGAGGCGAGGACACGGTCGTAGGCCTCGTTGACCTGGTCGGCGGAGATGACCTCGATCTCGGCGCCGATGCCGTGCTCGGCGCAGAAGTCGAGCATCTGCTGGGTCTCGGCGATGCCCCCGATCATCGATCCGGCGAAGGAACGCCGGCCGCCGATGAGCGCCCCCGCGTTCACCGGCAGCGGCTCGGCCGGGGCCCCGACGTTGACCATGGTCCCGCCCACGGTCAGCAGGCCCAGGTGGGCACTGACGTCGATCGGGGCGCTGACGGTGTTGATGATCAGGTCGAACGAACCGGCCAGATCCGTGAACGTCTCCTCGTCGCTGGTCGCGTGGTAGTGGTCCGCACCCAGGCGCAGCCCGTCCTCCTGCTTCCTGAGCGACTGGGACAGGACGGTGACCTCGGCGCCCATCGCGTGCGCGATCTTGACGGCCATGTGCCCGAGGCCGCCGAGCCCGACGACGGCGACCTTCTTGCCGGGACCAGCGCCCCAGCGGTGCAGGGGCGAGAACGTGGTGATCCCGGCACAGAGCAGTGGGGCCGCGACATCGAGCTCGATGCCCTCCGGGATCCCCAGCACGAAGTCCTCGGTGACGACGATGTGGGAGGAGTACCCACCCTGGGTGATGGTCCCGTCGCGGTCGGTGACACCATAGGTGCCCACCATGCCGTCGAGGCAGTACTGCTCATCACCGGCCGTGCAGTTCGTGCACCGTCCGCAGGAATTGACCATGCAGCCCACCCCGACCCGGTCGCCGACGGCGTGCCTGGTCACCTCGGGTCCGACCTCCGTGACGATGCCGGCGATCTCGTGGCCCGGGACCAGGGGGTAGGACTGCGGTCCCCATTCGCCGCGCACCGTGTGGATGTCGGAATGGCAGATCCCGGCGTACTTGATATCGATCAGCACGTCATGGGCACCGACGGCGCGGCGTTCGATGGTGGTGGGGACGAGGTCCGCGGCCGCGGCGGGGGCGGCGTACGCAAGGGCGGTGGTGGTCATGGGTTTCTCCTTGTGGGGTTCGTGTGGTGCCCGGGGGTGGCCAGGCGATGGTCTCGGCGGGTCGGCCGGGTGGGCAGGTGGAATCAGCGGACCCCGGGATCCGCGGACTGAGGGTCGTGGTGTCTAGCCCCTCCCGGGCTTCTTGAGGTCGTCGGCCAACGCGCGCGCCTCGTCCAGGAGCCGCTCGGCCCTGGACCGGTCACCGGCCTGGATGGCCTGCCAGTACTCGATCTTCACTCCGACGTACCGGCTCCGGAGGGCGACGGCTCGTGCCTCGGCCTCCAACCGCTCCCGCTGCGCCTGCAGCAAGGCGATCTGCTCGGGTGCCGCAGCCGGCCCGAGCCGGCCGTTGGCCAGGTAGCGGCGCATGTCCGCCACCGACATGCCCGTCGCACTCAGGCATGACACCCAGGTGAGCAGGTCCAGGTCCTCCTCGGTGTAGACGCGGTGCTTGCTGCTGGCACCCCGGCCGATCGGGGAGATCACTCCGATGGACTCGTAGTAGCGCAACGTGCTGGCCGGCAGTCCCGTCAGCGCCGCCGCTTCCCTGATCGAGTACGTGTGCCTGATGCCGGGTGCGCTCACCCCGTCAACGATAGGAACTTCAAGTGCTTGAAGACAAGGAGCCCGAGTCAGAAGGCCGCGGCCGGTTGCCGCGTTGCCTCGACCTCCGCGTCCGTGGGCGTCCGCAGCACGGCCAGTCGGTCGCCCTCGGGGTCCCAGTCGACCAGCCCGAGGTCGCGGAACTGTCCGAGCCAGCCCTCCATCGGCCAGCTGCCGTGGACCTGAAGGAACCGGCGGGCATTGACGAGGATGTCGGCGAAGTGGTGCAGCGGGGGCCGGTGGACGCCGTGGTGCTGGTGGAACACGGTGGCCCGGGAGGACCGCAGGGCCAGGCCGGCGTCGCGGGCGCGGAACGCGATGTCGGTGTCCTCGGCGCCGTAACCGCTGAAGGCCTCGTCGAAGCCGCCGAGCCGGTCGAGGTCCGCCGAGCGCACCGCCAGGACGAGTGTCCACACCAGGTGCCAGTCGTCCGTCGGTCCCTCGCCCAGGTGCGCCCGTGCCGGGTGGGACACGGAGAGCTCGCGCAACCGGTCGTCGTCGGGAAGCCCGGTGGCGGCGCCAGACTCCTGCACCCACTCGGGGACCAGGTAGCGCGGGGTGCCCATGACGAGCGTTCCCGGATGGGCCCGGACCGTCTCTGTCAGGGTTCCGACGGCGGCGGCGGACGGGATGCAGTCCACGTCCAGGAACACCAGGACCTCACCACCGGCCAACCGGGCCGCCCGGTTGCGGGCCGCGGCCAGCGGGAGCGTGCCGGGGGCGTCCACGTGCGAGGTCACCACCGGCAGGTCCGTGGCCGGCACCACGCCGTCGGGCTGGTTCATGAACACGACCACGACCTCGTCCGGGCGCGGGGTGGCGCGTTCCAGCCCGGCGATCACGCGGGCCAGGTGCTCGTCCCGGCCGCCGGTGATCACCAGGACGGAGGTGGTCGTCGTCGGGCCCGCCATCAGGCGCCCACGGTCTGCCGTGACCTGGCCGCGGCCAGGGCGCGGGCATAGAGGCGTTCGTGCTCGGCGGCCACCGCCTCGCGCTGGGCCCGCCGCGCCGATCGGTCGGCCGGCCGGATCGCGTCGCGGCGGTCGAGCAGGGCCAGCACGGCATCGGCCAGGGCGGCGGCATCGCCGGGGGCGAAGGTCTCGATCGCGGGGGAGGTGGCCTGGCCGGCGAAGCACCCGAGGTCCGGTACGGCCACCGGCACGCCGAGGTCCCGGCACATCTCCAGCCAGCCCGAGTGGGTGCCGAAGGCGTAGGGCAGCACGGTCACGTCCAGGGAGCGCAGGTCGGCGTGCAGTGCGTCGTCCCCGAGCCGGCCGTGCTCCCAGAGGTCGAAGCCGTACGCGGCGCACTCGGCCCGCAACCGCCCCAGAGCCTCGGCGTCCTGGGGGTCCTCGCGGACGTCCACGCGCACGCGGGCCGCCACCCCGCGCCCCCGCAGCCGGCGCACGGCCCCGGCCACACCGGGCAGGGCCGAGAAGGGATCGACGTTGGCCCGCAGGTCCTTGGCGTTCACCCCGATCACGATCTCCCGGTCCGCGGCCGCGGACCCGGGGCCGGCCCACCGGGCGCGTCGGCGTCCGGGGCGGTCGGCGGCCCGGGCGGGAATCCGGTCCAGGGGCACGATGTGCGGATGGGGCACCACGGTGGCCGCCCGGTCCCAGCGCGCCAGGATCTCCGCGGCCGCCGGACGGGTCAGCGTGAGGACCTCGTCGGCCGCCGGGATGAGGACGTCCAGCTGGGCCAGGTGCCGGGAGCGGTCGGTGAAGTGGGGGTTGTGCAGGTCGTGCACCGTGACCACCAGGGCGGAGCCGGCCGCGCGCAGCACGTAGACCACCTGCTGCAACTGCTCCGGGGTGTAGGAGTCGAAGCCGAAGTGCACGTGCAGGACGTCCGGCACGTTCTCGCGGAGCCAGTCGGCGTCCAGCGCGCGGGGCGGCCACCACTGGCCGGCCGGGGCTCCGGGGACGGGCGGGTCGGGACGGAGGGCGTAGACGGGCGGGCGGTCGGGCGGCAGCACGTGACGGCAGTAGGGGTGGTCGGACGGCACCATCTGCACCGTGTAGTGATCGCTGGGTGCCACCCGTCTCCTCTCGCGGTCCTGCCCGGGCCGACAGGGCACGGATCACCAGCATACTGTTGGAGGATCACGACGACGGCGGCACGGGCCGGCCGACCGGACGGCACCCGCGTGCCGCACCGGGGAGGGCCGGGACGGCCGGTGAGGGGAAGCCATGGGGGAAGACCAGGTCCCGGCGGACGCCGGGCGGGCGGAACACTACGCCGAGTTCTACGGCGTGCGGGAACTGCCCGGGCCGGAGGTCCTCGTGGTCCTGGGCAACTGCCAGTCCGAGGCGCTGCGGCAGCTCATCTCCTCCGGCCCCACGTCCTCGGCGGTGCCACCGAGCGTGCGGATCCCGCCGGTGTTCGAGCTCACCGCACAGGACCTGCCGCGCCTGCACCGCGTGCTGTCCAGGACCTCCGTGCTGGTGGCCCAGCCCGTGCGGGAGGACTACCGGGGTCTGCCCCTGGGCACCGGCCAGCTCGCGGAGCACCTGCCGGACGCGGCCACGACGGTGCGGATCCCGGCCCTCTATGACAGCTCCCTCTTCCCCTGGATGGTCACCATCCGGCACCCCGACCGGCCGGACGAGGACCCGCCCGTGGTGCCGTACCACGACCTGCGGACCCTTGCCGAGGCGGCCGCCGAGCTCGACGGCGGCTCGCGTGCCCCCGAGGAGCCGGCGCCGGTCCGCCTGCCCCTGGCCCCGGAACGGATCCGAGGACTGGCGCAGGCGTCCCTCGACCGGTTGCGCGAGCGCGAACGGGCCCACGCGACCCTGTCGGTGGCCGACCGGATCGCGGGACTGGCGGTGCCGGCCTTCCACACCATCAACCATCCCGCCAACGAGGTGCTCGCCCTGCTGGCCTCCGCGGTGCGGGCGGACCTGGGCGCCGACCCCGCCGTCACCGTGCCCGCCAGGACCCTGCTGGGCGACGTCCTGGCTCCGCTGGAACCACAGGTCCTGGCGGCCCTGGAGGTGACGGGACCGTCGCGGTCCGGCTGGACGATCCACGGGGACGAGGTGAGCGACGCGCTCGTGCGCTCGGCCCACCTGGACTGGTACCGGGAGAATCCCGAGGCGGTGCGGGCCGGCGTCGAACGCCACCGGCGGCTGCTGGCGGACCTGGGGCTGGGAGCATGAGCGGGCCGGAGGCACCGGACCGGACCGGGGGCCGGGACGGCGGGCGGCCGCATCGACCCCCGACGTACGTGGTGGTCGGGCCGGAACGGCACGGGGTCGTGCAGCACGCCCTGTCGATGGCGGAGGCCCTGCACGGGATCGGCGTGGACGTGCCTGTGGTCCGCCTGCCCGATGCCGCCGCGCTGAAGGACTGGTTCGCGCACGGGGGTGACCACGGCGGGCCCGTCCACCTCGACGTCACCGATGCCCTCTTCGGGGCCACCGCGAGCGAGGCCGCGGACGCGCTGACCGGCAGCCTGCCGGCCCGGACCACGTTCACCCTCCACGACGTGCCACAACCGGCCGAGGGTGCCGGCAGGTTCGCCCGGCGGGCGGTCGCCTACGCGGCCCTGGCGCGGTTCTCGTCCGGCACCGTCGTCTCCAGCCGGCACGAGCTCGCCCTGCTGGCCGCGCTGGAGGCCGGTGACGGACAGGACTGGCCCGGTGTCACGGCGGTGATCCCGCTGCCGGTGGAGGACCGCCGCGGGACGGCGACGGCGAGCAGCCCCCGGGAACCGGTGAACGGGCCCCTCGAGGGCCTGGGCGAGGACGTCGTCCTGCTCGGCTTCCTCTATCCGGGCAAGGGACACCTCGAGGCCGTGGACGCCCTGGCGCTGCTGCACCGCCGGGGCGTGCCGGCCCCGCACCGGGTCACCGCGCTCGGTGCGGTCTCGAGCGGCCACGAGGGCCTCGTGGACGAGCTGCAGGACCGCGCGCGGGCGGCCGGCGTGGGGTTCCGGGTCACGGGCTTCGTTCCCGAGGAGGACCTGGACGCCGCCCTGAGATCGGCCGGCATCCCGGTGGCCGCGCACCACAACGTCTCCGCCTCGGGATCCCTGGCGGCCTGGATGTCCGTGGGGCGGCGCCCCGTGGTGCCGGCCTCCCGGTACACGCGGGAGATGGAACGGCTCCGTCCGGGCACGCTGCACCTCGTGGACCCCGGAACCGCGGATTCGTCCCTGGTGGAGGCGCTCGCGGAGGGCATCGCGGACGCCGCGGCACGGCCGCAGCAGACCTGGGTGGACCCCGGGACCACCCTGGCCCCCGGGCCCGAGGACTGCGCCCGGGCCCTGGCCGCCTTCTGGCAGCGGGTGCACTCGTGAACCGTCCCGCGCGGACGCCGGTCCCGGGCAACCGCTGGGACCTGCTGCCGGACGCCGGCGGGGACCCGGCGCAAGGGGACGAGGGGATCCCGGAGGTGTCCGTCGTGGTGCCGTACTACCGGGACCAGGCCGGACTGGACCTGCTGCTGGCCGCCCTGGCCCGGCAGGACCTGCCCGCCTCCCGGGTGCAGGTGGTGATCGCCGACGACGGTTCGCCGGAGCCCCCGCGCCTGCCGGACCGGTTCCCGCTCGACGTGCAAGTGGTCCGCCAGCCCGACGCCGGCTTCCGCGCCTCCGCGGCCCGCGCGCTGGGCGCCTCGGTCGCCGAGGGGGAGGTGCTGGCCTTCCTGGACGGGGACATGATCCCGGACCGGGACTACCTGCGCCGGGCGCTCCGGTTGCCGTCGCGCTCGCCGGAGGCCGTCGTCGTCGGACGCCGCCGGCACCTGGACCCGGCACTGCTCCAGACCGGCTGGCAGCCGGGGGATCCCGTGCCGCAGGACCGCGTGCTGGAGGACCCGCAGTGGCTCGAGCGGGCCTACGCGGGCTCCCGCGACCTGCTGGACGCCGACTCCACCGCCTACCGGTTCGTCATCTCCGCGGTGCTCACCGTCTCCCGCCGGATCCACGACGAGGCCGGTGGCTTCGATCCGTCCTTCGTCGGCTACGGCGGGGAGGACTGGGAGTTCGCCCACCGGTTGTGGCGCACCGGGGCACTGCTGGCCCACGAACCCGCCGCGGTGGCCTGGCACGCCGGTCCGGACTTCGCCGGCCGCGAGGACCCGATCGCGGCCCGCCGGGTAAAGAACCGCGAGGCGCTCGTGCTGGCCGGCCGGATCTCCGCGCCGACCGCGCGCGGCTGGTCGCTCGGCCTGCGGGGCCGGACGCGCCTCGCCCTGGTGCTGGTGATGCCCGGCGGCCGCGTCGGGGCCGGTGCGGACGCCCGCGGCACCGTGGGGGCGGACGGGTCCGATGAGGCGGGCGGCGACGGGGGCGCGGCCGCCGTCGTGCTGTGTGCCGATGCGCTGTTGCAGGCCTTCCCGGGCGCCTCGCTGACGCTGGTCGGGGGCGTGCCGGACGGGGCGGGGGTCCTGGTGCAGGACCCCCGGGTGTCCGTGGCGCGCGAGGTGATGGAGCCGGGAGCGGGGGAGGAACCGGACTGGCTGCTCACCGTGACCTGCCCGGTCCGTCCCGCGCGGGGAACCGGGCGCCCGGATCCCGCCGCCGTGCAGGAGCGGCTGCTGGCGGCCGAGCGGGCCGGCCGGGACCGGATCGAGGTCACCGGGCCGGCCGGCGTCGTGGCCACCCTGGTCAGTTCGCGGGCGCGCTGGCGCCGCCGGCGATGGGGGGCCGAGGACCCGACCCCGACCACCGTGGTGGACCTGGCCGGACTGGGCTGGGAGCCGACGGGCGAGTCCCCGGACCTGGAGGCCTGGTGGGGCGGCTGGGGCTGAGCACCGGCAGCACGAGGGCCGGGCTCCGACCGGGCGGGTAGCGGGACCGGAAGGCGCGGGGGCGCGCTCAGCCCTGGAGCTGGCGTACCTCGACCCGCTGGCCGCAGGCTGCGGAGGCCCGGGCCGCGAGGTCGTGGACCTGTTCCGCCACCGCGACCTCCACGACCCACAGTCCGCCCAGGTGCTCCGAGGCCTCGGCAAGGGGACCCGGCGTCACGGTGGGCTCGGCGCCCTCGGTCCCGGCCACCACGAAGGACTCCTCGGGGGCCGTCAGGCCGCAGGCGAAGACCCACGCCCCCTCGGCCTGGAGGAACTCGTTGAACTCGCTGACCGCCTGGAACGCCGCGTGCATGGCCTCCTCGGAGTCATAGGGGCCGAGGGGCCGCAGCTGGGTGCCGGGGGCATGCCAGACGGAGATCATGAACTGGGGCATGGGGGTGCTCCTGGATCGGGGAGGTCCACTGTGGCGGGTGGACGGGAGTTGTCCCTCAGGATGTCACCGGCGCGCGGCCGTTGTCTCCGGTGGAGGGCCTGCGGGCCTCACGCCTGGGCGAAGACCGCGGTGACGGGCTCCTCGCCGTCCACGTACTCGAGCTGCTTGCCGATCGAGTTCCCGGTGGACAGGGCCACGCGGATGGTCTCCGCGACGTTTCCACGGGAGGTGTCCCGCAGCTCGCCGACGGTGGAGGCGGTGGCCCGTCGGATGCGCCCGGTCGGCTCGTCCGTGGTGAGGGCACCGGGGCCGAGGATGGTCCAGTCCAGCGCCGAGTTCCGCAGGTGCTCGTCGGCGGCCGCCTTGGCCGTGGCGTACGGGTAGAAGGAGTCGTCCTCCGGGATGCCGTGGTCCGGGCGGGCGCCGAGGTAGGACACCATGACGTACCGCGTCACGCCGGCCTGCTGGGCGGCATCCATCGAGCGGATGGCCGCGTCCCGGTCCACCGCGTAGGTGCGCTCCGGATCGCCACCGCCGGCCCCGGCGGCCCAGACGATTCCATCGTGCCCGGCGAAGGCCCGGGCGAGCTCGTCCTGGGAGGCGGTCTCGACGTCGAGCACCAGCGGCGTGGCGCCGGCCGCCTCGATGTCCGCGGCGTGGTCGGGGTTGCGGATGACCGAGGTGACCTCGTGGCCCTCCCGGGCCAGCAGGGGAGCGGTGCGCAGGGCCACCTTGCCGTGTCCGCCGATGATCAGGTACTTCGCCATGGTGTTCTCCTTCGCTCAGGGGTGTGCGTGCCGTGGTGCCCACTGTTCCATCACCCGCCGGAGGCCTCCAAAGGATTCGGCCGGGGGCAGAATAGGGGTATGCCTGCTGCCCTTCCCTCGTTGCGTACCACCTCCCGGGTCCTGGCGGCCGCCGCGGCACTGCTGCTCCTGGCGGGCTGCTCGGCTCCCGACGCCGGCCCCGGGACCACGTCCGCCACCTCCCCGGCGGCCGCGCCGGCCGCGCCCGGTGTGGCGACGGACCCCGCGGGGGCCGAGGCCCTGCTGGACGAGTACGGCATCGACGGCGGGAGCGTGGAGGAGGTCGTGGAGGCGCTGGACGCCACGCACGCGGACCGGGACAAGGGCCTCGCGGCCTCGGTGACCGCCGGCCAGGTGGTGCTGGCCGACGAGGACCGCCAGGCGGCCCTGGACGTGCCGCAGGACCGGTTCTACCTGGCGGTCGCGCCGTACGAGACCACCACCCACGACTGCTTCCACCACAGCCTGTCCGGTTGCCAGGGCGAGCTCGTGGACACCCCCGTGCACGTGACCGTCACCGGCGCGGACGGCACCGTCCTGGTGGACGAGGAGCGCACCACCTACGCCAACGGCTTCGTCGGCCTCTGGCTGCCGGCGAACATCGAGGGGACCATCGAGGTCCGCGCGCAGGGCGGGACCGCGACGGCGGACATCGCCACCGGCGCCGACGACCCGACCTGCCTGACCACCCTCCGGCTCACCTGAACCACTCCCTGGACAGCATCCCCATGACGTGGCAGTCGACCCACTGCCCGTCGAACCGCAGGGCCTCGCGCAGCGTGCCCTCGTGGGTGAAACCGGCCTTCTCGTAGACGTGCCGGGCCCGCGGGTTGAAGTCGTAGACCTCCAGGCCCACCCGGTGCAGGTGCTGGGCCTCGAAGGCGTGCCGGAGGGTCAGCCGGACCGCCTCGGTGCCGAGTCCGCGGTCCCGGGCCCCGGAGATCCAGATCCGGAAACCGCAGGAGAGGTTGTCCTCGTCGAGCTCGTTGAGCACCGACTCCCCGACGATCCGTCCGGAGGACCGCTCCCGGATGGCCCAGACGATGCGGTCCCGCGCGTGCGACCAGCGATCGTAAACCTCCTCGAGCTGTGCCACGCTCCACGGCGAGGCGGCCGCGGGTCCGGTGGCGGAGGAATGCACCGAACCGGTGAGCCGCCCGACCTCGGGATCGGACAACAGCCCGTGCAGGGTGGCGGCGTGCTCGCGGACGGCTGGCACCAGGCGCACGAGCTCACCCTCGAGGGCGGTCTTGACGGAGAAGTCCGGAGCGCGGGTACCGCTGGGCGGCGCGGTGACCGCGGCAGGGGCTGCGCCGTCGTCGGGGACGGGGTCCATCAGATGTTCGAGCCGTCCGGTGGCAGGTCGGCCGGCGGCTGGGAGGAGCCGCCGCCGTCCGGCGACGGCGGGCAGTTCAGCCCCAGCGTGTAGGCCGTCATGGACAGCGAGCCGTAGGAGTAGCCGTCCACCAGCACGTCCAGGCCCGGTTGCGCGGTGTCACCGGTGCCGCTGGTGCCACCTGTGCCCGCGGCGCCCGCGAGCCCGGCCAGGTACAGGGACGGGATGAAGTGGTCCGGGGTGGGCACCGCGTGGTTCCAGTCCGCGTGGGCGTCCAGGGTGGGCATCTCGGTGGGATCGGTCAGCAGGCGTTCCTTGGCGTCCTCGTTGAACCGGTGCGCCCAGTCGAAGCCGTCGTCGGTGCGCCTCCAGTCCATGCTGCGCAGGTTGTGCACGATGTTCCCGCTGGTGATGATCAGGATGCCCTGTTCGCGCAGCGGGGCCAGGTCGGCCCCGAGCCGCAGGTGGTAGTCCAGGGGCTTGTCCGCGTTGATGCTCATCTGGACCACGGGGATGGAGGCGTCCGGGAAGGCGTGGGTGAGCACGGACCAGGTGCCGTGGTCGATGCCCCAGCTGTCCACGTCCGCGCCGACCCACGTGGGGTGGACGGTGTCACTGATCTCCTCGACGAGCCCCGGCAGGCCGGGGGCGGGGTACTGGACGTCGAAGAGCTCCTGCGGGAAGCCGTAGAAGTCGTGGATGGTGCGCGGGTCCGGCATGGCGGTGACCGCGGTGGCGTTGATGTACCAGTGCGCGCTGACCACCAGGATGGCCCGCGGGGTGGGCACGGCCTCACCGAAGGCCTTCCACGCGGAGGTGTAGCGGTTGGTCTCCAGGGCGTTCATGGGATTGCCGTGGCCGAAGAAGGCGGCGGGCATGACCGTGGGCGTCGCCGGGTCGGTGGTCGTCTGGCTCATGGGGCCTCCGGGGTTCGGGGGATGACCTGCGGGTGGTCGCGGCCTGCTGCGGTCATCGTCCCCCGTGCCACCGGGCCGGGGCAAGGCCGGTGGACACGCACCGGCGGACCTGCGGGGAGGACCACTGGAGGGGGCACTAGCATCGGGCCAGGACGGTCCGTCGTCACCGTGACGACCGGTGACCGCCCCCGTGGCTCCGGGGGCCCGGACGATCGAGGACGAGCAGGGAGGAAGCGGCATTGATAACCGTCGAGAAGGTGCTGCGCCTCGGGGAGCTGGGCCTGGAGACCCTGGTCGAGGGGGTCATGAACCGCGCGGTGGCCTGGGTCGCCACGACCGAGCTGACGGACCCCACCCCGTACCTCAGCGGCGGGGAGATCGTCCTGTTCACCGGGATCACCAGTCCCACCGACGGCCCGTCCTGGAGCAGTTACGTCCGGCGGCTCGACGACCGGGGCGTCGTCGCCCTCGGGATGGGGGTGGGACAGCGGCTGACGTGGCCGGAGGTGCCCGAGGACCTCATCGAGGCGGCCCGGGGCACGGGACTGACGCTCTTCGCGGTGCCGGAGAAGACGACCTTCCTGCAGGTCATCCGGGCGGTGGCGGAACTGCGCGCGGCCGAGGAGCGCGCCGCACTGGAGACCAGCCTGGCCCATCAGCGCGCCCTGACCCGGGCGGCCACGGCCGTCGACGGCTCCACCCAGGTCCTCAGGACCCTCGCCACGCTGCTGCCCGGGGCGTGGGCGGCCGTCTGCACCGCGGACGGGGACGTCCAGGAGCGCTCCGCACCCGCCATCCCGCCCCTGCCGACCGACCGCCCCCTCGCGCAGCTCATCGGTCGCCTGCGCGACGGCGGGCTGCGGGGAGCCCTCCGGGAGACGGGTCCGGACGGCACCGTGGTCATCCACCCGCTGGGCGTCCACGGCGATCCCCAGGGATACCTCGTCGTCGTCCTGCCCCACCCCCTCGACCAGGCGCAGTCGGGCACCATCTCGACCACGGTGGCCCTGCTCTCCCTGCACGCCGAGCGGACCGCGGAACGGCAGCTCTCCCGCCGCCGGATCCGCGCCGGTGCGGTCGCACTGCTGCTTGGCGGTGACCTCCGCGCCGGCGACGCCCTGCTCTCGGTGGCCGGTGACGAGGGCTGGGGCCGAGGGGCGCGCGGGATCCGCGTCTGCGTCCTGCGCGGGGCTCCCGAGCTCATCCGGGAGGCAGGCCGCCGGATCGAGGGCCATACCGACCGGACCGGTCACCGGATGCTCCTGGGGACCCCGGTGCCGCGCGACGACTCGGAGGAGGAGGCCCCCGTGCTGGTGGAGGACACCCCCGAGGACCTGTCGGTGCTGCACCAGGTGGTGGCCACCGCGGGCCTGCGGGCGGGGATCGGGGGCAGCGTGACCGTCGACGCCGCCGCCACCAGTCACACCCAGGCGCTCCACGTGCTGGAGCGCACCGCCGCGCAGCACCGCGTCGGTTCCTGGGACGACCTGGCCGCGGGAGGGATCGCCGGACTGCTGCCGGCGGAGGCCGCCCGGGCCTGGGCCCGCGAGCTCCTGGACCCGCTCACCGCGCAGGGTCCCACCGGGCAGCGACTGCTGGAGACCCTGCGCGTCTTCCTGGCCCACAACGGCAACCGGCGCCAGGCGGCCGAGGAGCTCGGTGTCCATCGGAACACCCTCCTGCACCAGCTGCAGTCCGCCGAGCGCGCGCTCCAGCGGTCCCTGGAGGACCCCCAGTTGCGTGCCGACCTCTGGATCGCGCTGCACGTGACCGAGGGACCGGGCCTTCGGTCCCGGCCGGGCCCGGGTCGTCCAGCCTGACGGGCGGTGGGACTATGCCACGTGCACACCACCGCCCGAGAGATTGTGCACTACGTCACGTGATCACTGTCTAGGCTCGCCCCAGGAGTCCGCCCTGCCCACCGCGGGGCGCCGTCACATCATGAAAGGCCGGTTGTCATGTCCCTGACCGTTTCCCCCTCCCTCCCGACCTTCGACGCGCGGCTGCCCCAGCGCCGCGAACTGCTCACCGAGGTCCCCGGCCCCCGCTCGCGCGAGCTGCAGGAGCGGCGCGATGCCGTGGTGCCGCGTGGCCTGGTCTCGAGCCTGCCGGTCTTCGCCGAGGACGTGGACGGCGGCGTGATCCGGGACGTGGACGGCAATTCCTTCATCGACCTCGGCTCGGGCATCGCGGTGACCAGCGTCGGCGCGTCCTCACCGGCGGTGGCGGCGGCCGTGGGGGCACAGGCCGGCCGCTTCACCCACACCTGCTTCATGGTGACCCCGTACGAGGGTTACATCAGGGTGGCCGAGGAACTGGCGCGGTTGACCCCCGGGGACCATGCCAAGCGGACGGCCCTGTTCAACTCCGGGGCCGAGGCCGTGGAGAACGCCGTGAAGATCGCCCGCCTGGCCACCGGTCGCCAGGCCGTGGTCGCCTTCGACCACGCCTACCACGGGCGCACCAACCTCACCATGGGCCTGACCGCCAAGACCATGCCCTACAAGACGCACTTCGGCCCCTTCGCCCCGGAGATCTACCGGATGCCCATGAGCTACCCGTACCGCGAGGAGAACCCCGGACTGACCGGCCCGGAGGCGGCGCGTCGGGCCATCACTCAGATCGAGAAGCAGATCGGGGCGGAGTCCACCGCGGCGATCATCATCGAACCGATCCAGGGCGAGGGCGGTTTCATCGTTCCCGCCGAGGGGTTCCTGCCCACGCTGGCGGCCTGGGCCCGGGAGAACGGCGTGGTCTTCATCGCCGACGAGGTCCAGGCCGGCTTCTGCCGCACCGGGGCCTGGTTCGCCTCTGAGCACGAGGGCGTGGTGCCCGACCTGATCACCATGGCCAAGGGCATCGCCGGCGGCATGCCGCTCTCCGCGGTCACCGGCCGGGCCGAGCTGTTTGACGCCGTCCACCCCGGCGGGCTCGGCGGCACCTACGGCGGCAACCCGGTGGCCTGCGCCGCCGCGCTGGCGACCCTCGAGACCATGCGAGAACTGGACCTCTCCGCCCGGGCGCGGGCCATCGAGGCGATCGTCGTCGGCCGGCTGAGTGCACTGGCGGAGGAACTGGGCGGTGCGCAGGGCCCGATCGGTGACGTCCGGGGCCGCGGGGCGATGCTCGCGATCGAACTGGTGAAGCCCGGCACCACCGACCCCGATCCCGAGTCCACGAAGGCCGTGGCCGCCGCCTGCCTGGCCGAGGGCGTGCTGATCCTGACCTGTGGCAC
The DNA here is from genome assembly GCF_937871995.1 of uncultured Citricoccus sp. NCBI lineage: Bacteria > Bacillati > Actinomycetota > Actinomycetes > Micrococcales > Micrococcaceae > Citricoccus > uncultured Citricoccus sp. The sequence continues at coordinate 83,311 of NZ_CALMQR010000054.1, forward strand.
CTATGGCAACGTCATCCGCCTCCTGCCGCCCCTGGTCATCGACGAGCAGCTGTTGCAGGACGGCCTCGAGGTCCTGGAGGCCGCGCTCCGCGGCGCCAGCCGCTGAGTTCCCGTCGCCCCGTCACCCGCCGCCTCCGAGAGGACCGCGGCGGGTGACGGGGGCGAGGGCAGACTGACCCGCATCCTGCGGGCTCCACCGAGGGGGTTGTGCCGGGCGCATCATGCGCCGGGCACAACCCCCTCGGCGTTCCCGGGGCGGTGGCCCCGGTTGGATACGCAGTAGCACTCAGGGTGTCCCGTCGAGGAGAAAAATCACCCCTTGCGTAAACATCTAAGACTGTTAGTATTTCCCCATGGTTCGGAATGTGGCTCGCATCACATTTCGCCCGGCAACCGGACAGGCTGTGAGGAAACACCGCTTCAGACCCGCCTCGTTGCTGGGATTCCCGGCCTCTTGGACACTGCCCGCCACACGTGGGCGGTGACCTCTTAACCGGGAGGAAACACGCAGACCTCTAGTAGAAACACACCTTTGGTTTATTGAATCCACGCACCTCCACCGGCGGGTACGCCGTCGACGAGGTCATCCGGGGAAGCGCGAATCCCCGCGCCCTGCAGCTTTTCACCGTCTCAGCCGTCCAACGGCTCCAGGCAAAGGACTGAACATGGATCATTCTCCCGCAGGATCCGCACCGACACTGCCGGTCGCCGACGAACCCCAGGAGTACCGCAGCGAGTTCAAGCGCGAAATGGGCTTCTGGGGCAACCTGGCCCTCGGGTTCACCTACCTCTCTCCCGTCGTGGGTGTCTACACCACGATCGGTGCGGCCATCGCGATCTCCGGTGCACCGGCCTTCTGGTGGCTCGTCATCGCCGGCTTCGGCCAGCTCCTGGTCGCCATGGTCTTCGGGGAGGTGGTCTCCCAGTACCCGATCGCCGGTGGTATCTACCCCTGGAACCGCAAGCTCTGGGGCCGCAAGTGGGGATGGATGAGCGGCTGGGTCTACGCCGTCGCCATCTGTGCCACGATCGCCTCGGTCGCCTACGGCGCGGGCCCCTTCCTCGGCAGCCTGCTCGAGGTGGAGATGTCCCCGCTGGCCAACGTCATGCTCGCCCTGGGCATCCTGGTGATCGCCACGCTCATCAACTACGGCGGCACGAAGCTGCTGTCCAAGGTGGCGTTCTTCGGTTTCGTCGCCGAGATCGTCGCGACCGTCGTGATCGGGGCCTGGCTGCTCATCGGCGCCCGCAAGCACGACCTGTCCGTGCTGTTCACCGACTTCCGGCCGGCCGACCTGCAGGGGGACGCGCCCTTCGCGATGGCCTTCATCGGCGCGGCCATCATGGGCATCTACCTGTACTACGGCTTCGAGGCCAACGGGGACGTCGCCGAGGAGGTCGTGGACCCGGGCCGGGTCATCCCCAAGGCCATGCGCATGACCGTCTACATCGGCGGCATCGCCTCGATGTTCATCGCGCTGGGCCTCATCCTCGCCATCCCGGACTTCCGCGCCGTGATGGACGGCACCGCCACGGATCCCATCGGCGAGCTGTTCCTCAGTGTCTTCGGCGCGCAGGGATTCAAGATCGTGCTCGTGGTCGTCCTGGTCTCCTACCTCTCCTGCACCATCTCCCTGCAGGCAGCGGCCTCGAGACTGCTGTTCTCGATGGGCCGGGACCGGCAGCTGCCGGGTTCCGCGCTGCTGCGCCGGTTCAGCGAGCGCCGCGCCGTCCCGCCGTACTCGCTGGCGGCCGCCGGACTCCTTCCGGCCGCGTTCGTGGTGATCTCACTGCTGAGTGCGGATGCCCTCCTCGCCATCGTGTCCTTCGCCGCCCTCGGCATCTACCTGGCCTTCGCCTCCGTGGTCGCCGCCTACCTCCGTGCCCGGTTCAAGGGCTGGCAGCCCAGCGGTCACTTCCGGATGGGTCTCTGGGGCATCGTGGTCGGCTGCGTCGCCCTGGCCTATCAGCTGTTCGCGATGTTCACCCTCGTCCAGCCGATCCCCGGTGCCGTCTGGTACGAGGCCTGGCTGGTGGCCCTGGTCGCCATCGTCGTCCTGGTCGTGGGCCTGGTCTACATGACCTCGGCCCGGCCCTACCTCAACGAGCCCGCCAGCCTGGCGGACGGCCGGGACTACGCCGAACCGATCTCGCCGACGGAGGAGATCGTCGACATGGCGGTCCGCATCGACGGCGGCACGCCCCATCCCTATCCGCACCGCGATTCTCCCCGGGACGGACTCCACGCCGGCGCGCAGGCGTTGGCACCCGATTCGCTGACCCCCGACCCGTCCTGAGACCGGCACCCGAAAGGACCACCCCATGACCCTCACCACCGCCCACGACGTCCCGTACCTGGACATGTCGGACCCGCACTTCGCCATGGCCTCGGAGGCCGTCCGCGACGCCCGGGACGCGAACTGGTACGCCCGGACCAACTACGGCCTGGCCGTCCTGTCCTACGAGGACGTCTCGTCGCTGATGAAGAGCCCGAAGCTGATCCAGGGCTCGGCGGCCTGGCCGGAGCACAACGGCGTGCACAGCGGCGTCTTCCACGACTGGTGGAAGCGCAACCTGCTGGTCCTGGAGGGGGAGGACCACCACCGCATCCGCCGGCTGGCCAACCCGGCCTTCTCCCCGCGCAAGATCGCCGCTCTCGGGGATCGCTTCGAGTCGCTGGCCAACGAGCTGATCGACGGCTGGATCGAGGACGGCCAGGTCGAGTTCGTGGAGGGCTTCGCCGCCCCCTTCGCCACGCGGGTGCTGTGCATCATGCTCGGGATCGACGAATCCGAGTGGGGGACCATCAACCGCCTGGCCTCCACCGTGGGGGCCGCCCTCGGCGTGACGATCAAGGAGGAGATCGACGAGGTCGATGCCGCCCTGGTCGAGCTGCAGGAGTACGCGGAACGCCTGATCTCGGACCGCCAGCAGAACCCGAAGGACGACTTCGTCACCCGGCTCGTGGAGGCCAACCGCGAGGGCGACCGGCTGACCGACCCGGAACTGCGCAACCTGCTGGTGCTGCTGATCTTCGGCGGCATGGACACGACCCGGAACCAGCTCGGGCTGGCGATGCAGTCCTTCATCCGTCAGCCGCACCAGTGGGAACTGCTCGCCGAGCGGCCCCGGGAACTGGCCAAGGCCGCCGTCGAGGAGTCCCTGCGCGTCAACCCCACCACCCGCTGGGTGACCCGTGAGGTGGCCGAGGCCTTCGAGCACAAGGGGCTGGTCTTCGAACAGGGCACCACGGTGCACATGTTCACCTACGCCTCGGGCACCGACCCGGAGAAGTTCGCCAACCCCGAGCGCATCGACCTGGAGGCCGAACACGCGCCCCACTACGCGTTCGGTGGGGGCGTGCACCACTGCCTGGGCCACTTCGTCGCCCGCTCCGACATGCAGGCCGCCCTGCCGGCACTGGCCACCCGGCTGACCAACCTGAGCGTGGTGCCGGGCGGGGACGAGTGGATGCCGGACTCCGGCAACACCGGTCCCGTCCGCCTGACCATCGCCTTCGACCGCCGTGCCACCACGGCCGACGGGCAGCAGACGGCCTGAGCCCGACGCACCGGACACCCCCAGAGGAACAGATCCATGAGCACGACACACGTTGACAGCAGCCGCGAGGCGGCACGCGCCCCCCGAGACGAGGAGCAGAGCATGAAGGTCTGGGTCGACCGCACCCTGTGCGAGAACCACGGGCAGTGCGCCATCGCCGCACCGAACACGTTCGAGATGGACGAGGAGGGCATCCTCCAGTACACCGAGGGCTTTCCCGCGGGCGAACTGGAGTACATCGAGGACGCCATGGACGTCTGCCCGGTCCAGGCGATCTTCCTCAAAGGGGACCAGTGAGCCGTGAGTGAGCACCAGGAACCGCGCATCGTCGTCGTCGGGGCCTCCATGGGAGGGCTCCGGGCCGCCGAGCAGCTCCGCGCCGCCGGTTGGGACGGGGCCATCACCGTGGTCGGCGAGGAGGTCCACCCTCCCTACAACCGGCCACCCCTCTCCAAGGAGCTGCTGGCGCATCCCGGCTCGCCCGAGGACGCACTGGCGACGGTAGCACTGCGCCAGCGTCCGACCATGGAGACGGTGGACTGGCGGCTGGGCGTCCGGGTGGTGGCCAGTGACCTCCAGGGCCAGACGGTGACCCTGGCCTCGGGGGAGCAGCTGGCCTATGACGGCCTCGTGATCGCCAGCGGCATCCGGCCCCGCCGGCTGCACGTCCCCGGACCCACGGTCGGTCGCCACGTGGTGCGGACCCTCGAGGACGCCCTCGGCCTCCACCGGCAGATGCGCCCCGGAGCCCGCGTCGTGGTCGTCGGCTGCGGGTTCATCGGCTGCGAGGTCGCGGCCACGGCCCGCGAGCTGGGATGCGAGGTCCACCTCGTGGAGGGATCCCGTGGCCCGATGCACCGGGTCCTCGGCGAAGAGGTCTCCGTCATCATGCGCGACTGGCTGGTCGGCCGGGGGATCCAGATCGTCACCGGGCACTCGGTGGAGGAATACCTCACCGCCGAGGGCATCCAGGACGACGGTGGCCCGGCCCTCGCGGCCGGGGTGCGCCTGGCGGACGGGACCGAGATCCAGGGGGACGTCGTGGTCGAGGCCGTGGGCTCGGTGCCGAACACCGAGTGGCTGGAGGGCAACGGACTGGACCTGACCGACGGCGTCGTCGTGGACGATCGCCTGCGCGTGGCCGGGGCGGGGCACACCGTCGCACTCGGGGACATCGCCCGGTACCAGGACCCGTGGGCCGAGGGCGAGATGCGCCGGGTCGAGCACTGGCAGGGTGCCATCGACATGGCCAAGACGGCGGCCAGGACGCTCGTCGCGGACCTCACCGGTTCCGAACCGCCGGCAGCCTACGCGGCCGTCCCCAGCTTCTGGAGCGACCAGTTCGGCATCCGCATCCAGGGCATCGGCGCACCCCACCGGGCCACGGGCCTGGCGGTGCTCGAGGGATCACTCGACGCCGTCGAGGACGGCGTGGTCATCCGCTACGACCGTGACGGCCTCGCGGTGGGTGTCGTGACGATCGGCCTGCCGGCCGGGCGTCTCGTGCACTTCCGCAAGCTGCTCGGGCAGCCCACCCCGATATCCGACCGGACGGCCGAGACCGTCGGCGTCGCCTCCTGACCCCTGCGGTGCCCGTCCGGGCTCCGCTGAACAGATCGGAAAGACCATGACTGACACCATCGACCGCACCGTGGGCGTCGAGCCCCACCTGGACCTGCTGGACCACACCGCCAGGACCAACGGCTGCAACCTCACCGAGCTCTACCAGGAGCGCGTGGGCACCCTGCTCCAGGACAACGACGCCTTCGCCCGGCACCAGCAGGCGAACCTGGCCGAGGAGACGGTGGCCCGGATCACCGAGCAGATCGAACGGTCCGGGGTGAAGTACCTCTACTACATGCTCCCCACCCTGCACTCCCGGACGGTGGCCAAGATGGTCCCGGCCAAGCACATCGTGCGCAACCTGGAGAAGGGCATCAGCTTCCATCGCACGGCGTTGTCCGACCTGCAGACCGACATCTTCGGCAACCTGATCGGCGGTGGGGTCGAGGCCAAGGAGTTCGTCGCCCTGCCCCAGGCCGAGACCTTCCAGCAACTGCCCTGGGACCCCGAGATCGGCCGGATCTTCTGCGCGGCCTACGAGCCGCCGCACCTGCCGGTCGTGGGGGGGCGCCCGCTCGCCGTGGACGCGCGGGCGAACATGCACCGCACCCACCAGCTGCTGAAGGACACCTTCGGGCTGACCATGAAGTCCGGCACCGAACCGGAGATGACCTGGCGCGGGGACACCATCAAGCCCGTGCTGGTCCCCGGCCACAGCCCCGCCTACCAGGTCGAGAACCTGGAGACCATGCGTCCGATCTACAAGCGGATCGAGGAGTACGCCGATGCGCTCGGCTTCGACATGATCGAGGGCGACTACGAGGACCAGGGACAGATCGAGCTCAACTGGAACTTCGACGACATCGAGCTGACCGCCGACCGGCTGGTGACCTACCGGCAGATCTGCTCCCAGGTGGCGCGCGAATTCGACGTCGAGGCCAGCTTCATGCCCAAGCCGTACCTGGGCTCCATGGGCAACGGCTGCCACCACAACATCAGCCTGTGGGACCAGGAGGGTGAGAACACCTTCATCATCGACGGCGTCCAGGAACTGCACATGTCCCAGTTGGGGCGGTGGGCCATCGGGGGCATCCTGAAGCACGCGCCGGGCATGATGCTCGTGATGGCCAGCACGGTCAACTCCTACAAGCGCTTCTGGGACCCGGGCCAGTTCGCCCCGGCGCGGGCCGACTGGGGCCTGGACGACCGCGCCAGCCTCGTGCGCATCTCGGCCAACGGCCGCGCCGAGGTCCGCGTGCCGGACGCGGCCGTCAACCCCTACCTGTCCCATGCCCTGCTGGTCGCCTCGATCGCGGACGGCATCGGCAACCGGATCGAGCCGCCGGCGCCGGGCGTGCGGGGCGAGGCCCTGCCGTTGTCCCTCGGTGAGGCGATCGAGGCGTTCCGCGCCGATGAGTACATCCAGCGCAGCCTGCCGCAGGACCTGGTCCAGTTGCTCCTGGACACCAAGTCCGACGAGTGGGCCCGCTATTGCGGCGCGGTCACCGAGTGGGAGTACCAGCAGTACTGGCAGGCGATCCCGTGAGCCGGACGACTCACCAGGACGCCGTGGCGGTAGCGTCGGCGGGCGCCCTGGAGCGGGGAGTGCTCCGCCTGGCCTGTATCGACTCGGAGGCGCACCCGTTGTTCGACCTCTCACCGGACGGAGGACGGACGAGGACCGGTTACGAACCGGACGCGGCGGCCCTGGTCGCCCAGGAGGCCGGGGTGTCGATCGAGTGGACGGTGCTGCCGTGGGACCAGATGCTCACGGCCGTACGGGACGGGCGTGCCGACGCCGTCTGGTGCGGCCAGGGGATCATCCCCTCCCGCCAGGAGCAGGTGGACTTCACGCGACCGTACGCCATCTTCAACGAGTCGGTGCTGGTGCGTGCAGACGACCCGGCGCAGGGCCCGGAGGACTTCTCCGGGCGCCGGGTCGCGGCGATCGAGGGCAGCGCCAACATGCGGCTCGCGGAGACCTTCCCCGGAGCGGTCCTGGTGCCGTTCGCCTCCACGGACGACGTGTTCGGTGACATGATCCGTGCCGTCCGGGACGGGAGCGTGGACGCGATGGTGGACGACGACGTCGTGACCGTGCCCCTGGGTGAGGACCCGGACTTCCGGATCGCCTTCACCGCACCCACCCGCAACCCCTGGGGGGTGGGCGTGGCCAAGGACCGGCCGGACCTGCTGCGGTTGCTGGACGAGGCGCTCGCGCGGGTCATCGCCTCGGGCCGCCTCGAGGCGGCCTGGGACCGGTGGATGCCGCACCTGCCCTTCCCCCAGCCGCTGCACGAGGGCAGGCCGTCATGAGCGGGCAGGTCCACCCCGACGAGGCGCGGCCTCCGCTCATTGCGGTGCCGGCCATGTGGTCCGACCAGATCCGGGGCCTGCGCTTCTCCGGTTCCGTGGTGGCCAACGCCGTGCTGGAGGCCATTGTCCGGGCCGGTGGCGAGCCCGTGCTGGTCTTCCCCGGCCGTGCCTTCAGCCGGTGGGACCTCATCGACGGCCTGGTGCTGCCGGGCGGTTCGGACATCCAGCCGGGGCGCTACGGTCAGCCGGCCGCCGAGGGGCTGACCCTGACCGACTTCCGCGGACAGGACGACGCCGACGCCCGGGCGATCGCCTGGGCCGAGCAGTCCGGGGTGCCCAGCCTGCTCATCTGCCGGGGCATGCAGCTGTGGAACGTGGAGCGCGGAGGCACCCTGGTGCAGCACTGGCCCACCGAGGCGCTGCAGCACACCGGCACCGTCCACGACATCGTGGTCGACCCGGCCAGCCGCCTGGGAACGGCCCTGGGCGGAGCCTCCGGGGTGGACGTGTCGAGCTACCACCACCAGGCGGTGGACCGCATCGGGGACGGGCTGGAGGTCGTCGCGCGTGCCCCCGACGGATGCGTGGAGGCGCTCGAGGACCGCAGCCTCGAGATCGTCGCGGTCCAGTGGCATCCCGAGGACCGCGCGCGGACGGTGCACACCGACCAGGCGCTGTTCGACTGGGTGGTGGAGGCCGCCCGCAACCGCCGCGATGCCAGGGCAATTCCCGGCCACGCCCGGGGGGCCGCGCCGACGCCGTATCGTCAGCATCAATCGACCCGGCCGCTCCGGCCCCGACGACAGGAGGACCCGGTCGCATGACCGCCACCGACGACCTGGTACTGAGGCCGCAGGACGTCCTGCCCTCGCCCCTGGAACTGCCGCACGCGGACGTGGACATCGCCGTGGTGGCCCAGCTGAACCTCCCGGGCCAGACGGAGGAGACGTACGGGCTGCTCCAGCGGTTCACCCGGCTCACGCTCGAGGAACTGCGCGACGCGGGGGCCCGGCCCGCGCTGGTCGACGTCAGCGCCGAGGAGGAGCCGGACTACGAGCTCATCCGCCGCGCGCACGGGGTCATCGTCCTGGGCGGTGGCGATGTGGATCCCGCGTTCTACGGCGTCCACGAACCGATCCCGAACGAGTTCGGCCGTGATCCCCGCTCGGACGAGCGGCAGCTGAGGATGATCCAGGGCGCCATCGAGGACGACGCGGCCCTGCTGGCGGTCTGCCGCGGCTCCCAGCTGCTGAACGTGGCGTGCGGGGGGACGCTGGTCCGGGACCTGCAGCCGGGGACGCTCCACCACGGTACCGAGGGCGCGCCCATGTTCCTCGACGAGCAGGTCGAGCTGGCGCGGGACACCCGACTGCATCAGGCCTACGGGCGTGAGCGGCTCACGGTACGCAGTGGCCACCACCAGGCCGTCGACCGCGTCGGGGACGGACTGCGGGTCGCGGCCCGGGCCCTGGACGGTGTCGTAGAGGCGACGGAGCGCGTGGACAACACGTGGATCGTCGGCGTGCAGTGGCACCCCGAGGACAGCGATGGCGCCGGAGACGACCGGTTGCTGCTCTTCAACGCCTTCCTGGATCAGGCGCGGGCCCGGTCCCGTTCCCGGGTCTGATCCCGCCGCGCCCTCAGGCGGACCGCTCCGCGCCCCACTGCACGGCCAGCGTCGGCACCCGGGTGGGCAGGCTCATCCGGGTGCCGGTCTCCGGGCCCTGCGGGAGCCGGTCGCCGGGCAGGTAGTGCGCGGAGTTCGAGCAGACGATCCTGTCCTCGGCGGTCACCAGGGCCACCGCGACGTCCAGTCCCCGGCAGCGGGACAGCACGATGCGCTCGAGGGTGCTGACCGGGATGTCCGCGCCGGCGACCCCCACGAACACCCCGCCGCCGGTGATGGGCACCGTGGCGGTGAGCACGTAGTCGTCCACGCCCAGGTAGTCCAGGTAGGGCCCTGCCAGCGTGGGGCCACCCGTTCTGCGCGGGGTCTCGAACCAGGGCAGTCGCATGAAGTCGTAGTACTCGGTCGAGTCGGTGTCGTAGACGAATCCGTACGGCTCGAACCCGCCCGCCTGGCTGCGCACCTGCCACTGGATGAGCTGCTCGGCGATGGCGATCCGGTCCGGGTCGAAGATGAAGCCCGCGCCATCGGCCATCCTCCGCCGCGACAGCAGGCCGATGGCCTGGTCCCGCATGGCCCGCAGCTGATCGTCGTCGAACGGGCCCACCCGGTCCGTGCCCCCGACGGGGCCGGGGGAGGCCACCGCGGCCCGTACGGCCTCCGCCATGTGCTCCAGGTCGGCGTACAGGTCGTCGAACTCGGTGGCCAGGGATTCACGCAGGGACCTGACATCGTCAAGCTCGGTCATGGGATCCGTCCTCCTGGGCTCCGCGCAGGGCAAGCGTCAGCTTCTGGTCGATCATGTGGAAGGTGTCCGCCGCGATCCGCCGGCCGGTCACCAGCGCCGCCGCCTCCGCGTCCCTGCGTTCGAGGGCGTCCGCGAGCTGTTGCAGGGGTTCCAGGGCCGTGCGGTGGTCGCCCGGGGAACCGACGGGCGCCCACAGCAGCTCACCGATCTCCAGCTGCAGTTGCAGCTCCAGTCCGAGCAGGCGCCGGGACTGCGCCATCACGGCCAGCTCCAGCCAGATGCGGCTGTCCGCGCGAGCCCTGGCCGCAGGGTCCTGTGCTGCGGCCAGCGCGCTGACCAGCCTGCGAAACCGCTCCAGGTCGCTCTCCACGGCCCGCGACGCCGCCAGCCGGGCGCTGGCGGTCGAGACGGCCGCCCGATGATCGCCGATGTCACGGAGCTCCACGACGGACAGGGCGGAGAGCCGCTCCCTCATCGCGCCGGTGGAGACCTCGGGCAGCGACACCACGAACGTGCCCCCATGCCTGCCCCGGCGGGTGTCCACCAGGCCCTCGGCGCGCAGGGTGGCCAGCGCGTCGCGCACCGTGGTGGGTGAGACGCCGAAGGACTCGGCCATCTCGAGCTCGCTGGGGAGGCGATCACCCTCCGTCAGCAGTCCCACGGACATGGAGTCCCGGAGCCGGTTGGCGATCGCCTCGGCACGGTCGACCTCAGGCAGGGCGCGGTAGATGTGGTCTCTCAAGGCAGTGCGGTCGGCGATCACGCGCACCGGAGCGGTCGGCGCGTGGGCCGGGTCCAGGCCACTCGACTCGGAAGCCAACCTGTTCCTCTCGGTAGACATGTCGACGGGGGTGCGGTCCGCCGCGGGAGTCCGAGGGCGACGGGTGGGTACCACCGAGGATAGGTCATGGGCGGAGCCCGCCTGCCGTGACCGGCCGTGCGCGCGCGGTGGGCGGGACGCCTCTGAACGTGGCAGAAGATCCGAGTAAAAGAATACTCGTAGAGGATAAGTTTCGTCGAGGGGCGAGCGAACGGCCGGAGCGACCCCCGGGGTCACAGCCCGCGCAGCTGGCGCATCATGGGTCGACGGGCACGGCGGTCGGGCTCCCCGGAGGCCGTTGATCCGGGCCCTATCTAAACACCATGAACAGATGTTATGTTGGGCGCACGCCGCCTGTGATGCCGGTCACGCGCGGCATTCCCGTGTGCAGCGCCCCAGCCTTCGATGAAACGGAGCCCCTCCATGCCGACCACCTATGAAACCCTCGACCCGTCATCCAACACGGTCGTCGCGCGCTTCGACGCCGCGGCCGATGACGAGGTGCAGGCGGCGCTCGAGGCAGCCCACGGGGGTTACCCGCGGTGGCGCGAGACCCCGTTGGGCGAGCGTGTGGCCATCCTGCATCGCGTGGCCGGGATCTATCGCGAGCGCGCCCAGGAGCTGGCCGAGCTGATCACCCTGGAGATGGGGAAGCAGATCGACCAGGCGCTGGGAGAGATCGCGGTGTCCGCGGACATCTTCGACTACTACGCCGCCAACGCCGAACAGTTCCTCGCACCACGCCGCCTTCCGGTGGGCACGGGCACGGCTGAGGTCCACCTGCAGCCGACGGGCGTGCTGCTGGGGATCATGCCCTGGAACTACCCGCACTACCAGGTCGCCCGCTTCGCCGCTCCCAACCTGGCGCTGGGCAACACCGTGCTGCTCAAGCACGCCGCCAACTGTCCGCAGTCCGCGCTCATCATCCAGGACATCCTCCGCGATGCGGGGCTGCCCCGCGAGTGCTACATCAACCTCTTCGCCACGCATGACCAGCTCTCCACCGTGATCGCGGACCCCCGGGTCCAGGGGATCTCACTGACGGGCAGCGAGAGGGCGGGAGCCATCGTGGCGGAGCAGGCGGGCCGCCACCTGAAGAAGGTCGTCCTGGAGCTCGGCGGGTCCGACCCCTTCATCGTCCTCGACGACGTCCGCCTGGAGGACACGATCGAGGCGGCGGCGAGCCGGCGGTTGGCGAACGCGGGTCAGGCCTGCACCTCGCCCAAGCGGTTCATCGTCGTCGAGGAGGTCTACGACCGGTTCGTCACCGGGCTCAAGGAGCGCTTCACCGATGTCCGCGTGGGGCACCCGGCGCAGCGTGACACGGGCCTCGGCCCGGTGTCATCCTCGGCGGCCCGGGATGAACTCGTGGAACAGATCGAGGACGCGGTCGCCCAGGGGGCCACACTCCACGTGGGCGGCGAGGCACGCGGGGAGGGGTTCTTCCTGACACCGGCCCTGCTCACCGACATCCCGCGGCAGAGCCGGTTGTGGCACGAGGAGGCCTTCGGGCCGGTGGCGTCCGTGTACAAGGTCGCCGACGCCGACGCTGCGGTCGAATTGGCCAATGACTCCCCCTATGGGCTGGGCGCGGCGGTCTTCGGTGCCGATCCGGTGCAGGCCCAGGACGTCGCCCGGCGCCTCGACGTCGGCATGGTCTTCATCAACAGCAACACCGAGTCAGAACCGCACCTGCCCTTCGGGGGAGTCAAGCGCTCGGGCTACGGTCGTGAGCTCGGCCCCCTGGGCATCGAGGAATTCGCCAACAGGAAGCTCATCCGGGTGTCCGATCCCCTGGCCGGCTGAGCCTGCCGCGGGCGGGGTCGGACACCTGTTCCCCGGGCCTGGACGACAGGCCGGACCCGACGTCCGGGTCCGGTCCGTCGATCTCCGTGCGTCCGGGGACGGGCGATGGTGGACGCCTGGGTGAAGCCGCCGGTCCGCTCGCGGAATATGTGAGCCCCTCCGGGTGTTTCAGGCGGGCGGTGTTAGAGCCAGCTCTCCTGGCCACCCCCTGCCGCATGTGAGGAGACCCCGATGGCCACCGATTACGACGCGCCACGCAAGAACGAGGACGAGCTGTCCGAGAGCTCGATCGAGGAACTGAAGAGCACCCGCACGGACACCCAGTCCGCGGCCGTCGACGTCGACGAGACGGAGGCCGCCGAGGGCTTCGAGCTGCCCGGCGCCGACCTGTCCGGCGAGGAACTGATGGTCCGGGTGCTGCCCGCCCAGGCCGATGAGTTCACCTGTGCCTCCTGCTTCCTGGTCCGCCACCGGTCCCAGGTCGCCAAGGAGAAGAACGGCATGCTCTACTGCACCGACTGCGAGGGCTGAGCGGCCCCGCTCACCCCGCCGCGGCACTCAGCGCGACCGGGACTCCAGTTCCTCCACGGCGTTGACGGCGGCGAACCGCGACGGACAGTGGTGGTAGGCGACCGTGCGGGGGACGTCCCAGGCATCGCCCCGGCCGGCCCGGCGTACCTCGTCATAGAACGAGGACAGCCAGAACCTGTGGGTCTGGCTCGCCGGGTTGTAGTCCCCCGTGCCGTCGTTCATCGCGCTCCCGCACACCTGGCTGCGCAGCTGGAAGGTATCGGTCTGCGTCAGGTCCAGGCCCGCGGCCTCCAGGTCTGCCTCCCAGTCCTGGGTGAACACCATGCCGCTGTCCCGGACCACGGTCAGGAACTCCCAGTCGGGATTCACGGTCCGGGTCCATTCCGGGGCGGGGGCGGCGGCGGTCACGGTGACCGTGGGCTGCGGCTGGGCCGTCGCGCTGCCCGTGGCGCACCCGGAAGCGGCCAGCACGGCGGATGCCAGGACGAGGACCATGACGGTGCGGTTGCTGGACTTCACGAACGCGGTTTCCTCTCGGACAGATGGGTGCCTGGCGCTCCGGTCGCATAATGGTTCCGTCCATCGCGGCGCCGATGGGCGAATGGGCAGCGGGGCACGACTGAAGACATGCGCAGACGCCGTCCTGACCTGGGCAAGGACGGCCCGTCGCGCCACCATGGCGCGCCGATCACCACGGTATGGAGGTGCCCGCACGGTCACACGCGTGCGGGGTACCCGACTGGCACGTGGGTATGCTCCAGGGGCCGAAGGTGCCCATGTCATCACCTGTCATCACCGGGGTTGTCCTGCCGGTGGGTCACGTCGGAGGGCCTGCCGCGCCGGAGTCCCGGGTGGGCGTGCTCGGCGCCGGCACTGCGTCGGGGTCCCGTCCACCCCCGGACCGGGTGGCGGTGGCCGGAGCCTCATCTTGATCGGCCGTGGCGGGCGCCGGTGCGGCAAGCACCTCGATGACCACGAGCGCGAGCAGCACGAGGAGCAGGACGGTCACGATGACGGCGGGGCTCGGCCGGTCCATGACGATGACGATGAACGCGCCCAGGGCGATGACACCGATCCGCAACGGGCGACGGTAGGAGGCCAGCGCGTGGCCCACGCGCTCCCCGGCCAGGCCTCCCGGGCGACCGGTCGCGGCGCGCAGGCCGTCGAACCCGGAGGCGATGCCCCTGCGCAGGGTGGTGGCGGCGACGGACGGGCCGGTCAGGTAGGCCGCCGTAGCGAGGACGAGCGCCAGCACGAACACGGCGCGCATGCTCGTCCGCAGGAACCGGACGACGGTGTCGAACGCCGCCGCCGCAGTCTCCCGGGGCAGCAGGTCCGGGGGGATGGATCCCAGGTACACCTCCCGGGCGATCAGCACCGCCGTCGCCAGCAGGAGCATCCCCGCCGCGACCCCCAGTCCCGCGCCGATCGCCGCGCGGCGGCGGCCGCGGGCGAGCAGGATGCCGCTCGCGAGCACGGCGAGGGTGACGAAGGGCAGGGCCGCGCCCAGCGCGTTCAGCACCGCGAAGGCGCGCTGGGCGGCGGGGAGGTTGGGCAGCTCGAAGAGGACGAAGGACGTGTGGACCTCCGGGATCCGTGCGGCCACCCCGATGCCGCGGTCGACCAGGCGCTCTTTGACGACCTCGACGAACGGTGCGATGTCGAGCGCCACCTGGCCGTCGGTGATCTCCACACCCTCACGGGTCTGGCCGGTGAGGGTGGCGACGAGCTGGGCGTGCACGGCCCGGTTCGCTTCCGCCCACACGGTGGCGAACCGGTCAGAGGAGACGACCCGCAGGACCTGGTCCTGCAGGAAGGTCTGGACGCCCTCGGTCATCGGCACGGCCAGTCCGGTGATGCGGTCTTCAACCCGGGGCGGCAGGTCGGTGCGAGCGGTCAGGGACTCCAGCGCGGTCTGGGTCACTCCTGGGACATCGAGTTCCTCGAAGACCCGCGCGGTGATCGTCCGGGACAGTGCCTGTTGCAGGGCCGGGTCCTCGATGAGGGGTCCGACGGTCTCGACGTAGGCGTCCGTGTCGGTGACCTGGGTGTCGAGCCAGGTCGCCACGACCGACAGCGGCGCGAGGATGGAGCCCAGGATGATGAGGATCGTGGCGCCGATCGTGCGGAGCCGGGACGTCCAGCCGGCGCCCGGCCGGGTGGCCGTCCCGGTGCTGGACTCCTGGGCGGCCCGCAGCGCCGCGACCTCGGCGCGGAGCCGGATCAACTCCTCACGGTCGGACGCCGACTGCTCGGTGCTCATCGCCCCTCCCCGGATCGTCATGGGCGGCACGCCGGCCCGTCACGCATTCCCTGTGCCGCTCGGTTCCTGGAGGACAGTGTGCGCTCCGCGGCGGAACGGCCACGGTCCTGTCACCCTCTCCGGGGGAGGCCGTCCAACGACGCCGTGGTCCACGCCTTGACACTGACACCGCCGCAGACAGAAGGTGTGCTCCTCGTGCGGGTGACGACGCAGGACTCCGTCGCTCGGCCTTTCGATAGGAGCACGTCATGGTCATCCTGCATACCGTGATCGCGATCGTCGTGATCGTCGTGCTGATCATCTGGCTGAAGGTCGACCCGGTGATCTCCCTGGTCATCGGCTCGCTGTACCTCGGCCTGGCGACCGGCGTGGGTTTCACCGCCACGATCGAGGCGATCGCCAGCGGTTTCGGCGAGATCATGGCGGAGGTCGGGCTGCTGATCGGCTTCGGCGTGCTCATCGGCGCGCTGCTCCATGCGATGGGTGCCTTCCAGAAGATGGTGACCCTGCTGGTCAACGGCGTCGGGGCGCGGCGGCTCCCGTACGCGTTGACCGCGGCGATGTCGACGATCTTCCCGTCCATCTACGTGGACGTGCAGGTGGTCCTGGCCGCGCCGGTGGCGCGGTCGACCGGCCCCTACATCGGCCCGATCGGACTGCCGCTCATGGCCGGTGCGCTGGGAACCGGGATCTTCGCCGGGTACGTCTTCGTGGTCCCCGGCCTGGCGGCCGTCTCCATCGCCGGACTGATGGGTATCCCGCTCGGCACCTGGCTCCTCTACGGCTTCGTGCTCGGCCCGCTGACCGCGATCGCGACGACCCTGGTCTTCCGGCAGCTGCTGCGCGGAGGGTACTGGAAGCAGCCCAGGGACGAGAGGGTCGACGCGGCCATGGTCGAGCTGGAGACCACCGAACTCGTCACGGAGGACAGCCGGACGCCCCCGCTGTTCGTCAGCCTGCTGCCCATCCTCGTGCCGCTGCTGCTGATCGCCTTCGGCGCCTTCGCCGAGCTGTTCGGGTTCTCGAACGACGTCATCGCCTTCCTCGGCAACGCCAACCTGGCGCTCTTCATCGGCCTGCTCGGTGCCTACCTGCTCTGCCGCCGCGTCCTCGGGGCGGACGGGACGGGGGCGGCGATGAGCGAGGGATTCCACACCACCGGTGAGATCCTGCTCATCACCGGCATCGGTGGGTCCCTGGGTGCGGTCATCGGGGAGACCGGACTGGACACGATCATGGCGGGGCTCTTCACCGCCGAGGCCGGGGCGCCGGCCATCCTCAGCATCCTGCTGGCCTGGTGCATCGCCGCGGCGCTTCACCTGGCGATCGGTTCCGTCTCGGTCGCCGCGATCACCGCCGCCGGGATCATCGGCCCGGTCCTCGGCTCGATCGACGTCTCACCGATCGTCATCGGCCTCGCCATCGCCTCGGGTTCCATGTTCGCCCTCCAGGTCAACAGCAACTTCTTCTGGATGTTCAAGGCGCTGCTCGGGCTGTCCACGCAGGGCACCTTCAAGACGCTGACGATGGTCACCTCGATCGCCTCGGTCGTCTCCCTGCCCCTGGTCATGGCGGTGGCGCTGTTCGCCTGAGCACCGGCCGGTCCGCGACTCAGGCCGTGGCAGCGCGTGACGACCGGGAGCAGGCCACCGCCCAGGTGCCGCGCCGGAAGGCTGCCGCCGCCGTTCCCGGGACCCGTTCACTCCGGCCCGGGGCCACCGAGGAGCTGCGCGGCCAGGCTGCGGGCGCGGGCGAGCCGGGCCTGTGAACCGTCGAGCCCGCGATGCGCCACCGCCCCCTCCAGCAGCAGGAACAGGTGCTCGGCCAGCTGGCCCGGCTGGGAGACGCCCGGGTCCTCGGCGACGAGCTCCTCGAGCCGCTCTCGGACCAGCCACTTGTGGCGGCGCACGACCTCGTAGGCCGGGTGGGATCCCGGCAGCTCGGCGGCCGCGTTCAGGAACGCGCAGCCCCGGTCGGACGTCGGGGCGTCGTCGAGATAGGAGTCGAACACCGTGAGGGCCCTCGGCCGGGGAGCCGCCTCGATGCGCTGCGCCCACAACGACCACCACTGGTCGTGCCTGCGCTCCAGGTAGGCGGCCACGAGCGTGTCCTTGGAACCGAAGCGGTCATAGAGGGTGCGCTTGGTCACGCCTGATGCGGCGGCGATCGTGTCCACGCCCACCGCGTGGATCCCGTGCCGGTAGAAGAGCTCGGACGCGGTGTCGAGGATGCGGAGGGCGCCCGGCGTGAGCCGCACCTGCGGATGTTCGGCTGTGCCCACGGTCCCTCCCTTGACTTCACCGATCAGTATACCTAGTGTCGTGACACCTTCACCGATCTGTGAACAACACGGGGGCTCGCCACCACGGTCCCTCACCCCTCCGACCAGGCGAGGACTCCACATGAGCTCCCACACCCTGAAGCCCCGGTCCGGCGTCGGCCCCTCCCTGCTCTCGCCCACCCGTGCCCTGGCACTGGCCGCGGCCGGGATGAGCCTCATCGCCGTCTGTTACGGTCTGGCCCGGTTCGCCTACGGCCTGTTCGTGCCGGCCTTCCGGGAGAGCTTCGCCCTGGACGCCTCCGCAACGGGGGTGATCGCCTCGGGCAGTTACGTCGCCTACTGCGCGGGCATCCTCACCGCCACACTGGCCACGCCGTGGTGGGGTGCCCGGCGAACGGCCGTCCTCGCCGGCGTGCTGGCCACGCTCGGCACCGCCCTGATCGCCCTGACGCCGGGGGTCGTGCTCCTCGTCGCGGGCGTGCTGCTCGCCGGAGCCAGTACCGGTCTCGCCTCGCCTCCGCTGGCCCACGCCATCGCCCGGCGGGTCCACCCCGGGGCGCGCAACCGCCTGCAGACGGTCGTGAACGCCGGCACGGGACTGGGCGTGCTCGTCTCCGGCCCGGTCGCCCTGCTGGCGGGCGAGCACTGGCGGGTCGCCTGGTGGGTCTTCGCGGGGGCGGCGGCCCTGGTCACCGCATGGGCCGCCGTGGCGGTCCCGTCCGGCCCCCCGCGGGGGTCCCGGTGCCGCGGCGGGCGCCGCCGGGAGGCGGGCGACCACCCGCGGGCGCCGCACACCTTCTCCTGGCGGCTGCGGTGGTGGGGGGCTCGAGTGCCGCCACCTGGACCTTCGGGCCGGACCTGTTGACGAGCGACGGCGGCCACGGCCAGGCGTTCGCCACGCTCGCGTGGATCGTCCTCGGGGCCTGCGGGCTGCTGGGGGCGGTCACGGGTGATGCCACGCAGCGCTTCGGACTGCGCACCGTCTGGGCGTGCTCCCTGGTGGCCCTGGGCGCCGCCACGGCCGTCCTCGCCGCCGCCCCGCAGGACCCGGTCGTCGCCCTCCTCGCCCACGAGGCCTTCGGCGGCGTCTACATCGTCCTGACGGGTGTCCTGCTCCTGTGGGGCGCCCAGGTCTTCGGGCGCGAACCGGCGCGGGGCGTCGGGCTGGCGTTCCTGTTCCTCGCCCTCGGGCAGGGCGGTGCCGCCCCGCTGCTCGGGGTCCTGGCCGACCAGGCCGGTCTGCCGGCGGCCTTCTGGGCGGCGTCGGGAATCGCCCTCCTCGGCCTCCTGGTCCCGGCCGGGGGTCAGGCCCCCAACCGGTCGGCCGGGGTGCGCGGCAGCACCACGGGGTGGCCCAGCAGCGGATCGGGCACGACGTCGGCGTCCAGTCCGTAGACCTCCTCCAGCAGGGCGGGGGTCAGGACCTGCCCCGGTGGGCCCGCCGCCACGACCTGGCCGTGGGCCATCGCCACGACGTGGTCGGCGCTGCGGGAGGCCAGGTTCAGTTCGTGCAGCACCGCGACCACGGTGGCCCGCTGCCCGGCCACCGTGGGGTCCGGCAGGGAGCGGACGAGGTCCATCAGCTCGACCTGGTGGGACAGGTCCAGGTAGCTCGTCGGCTCATCCAGCAGCACCACGGGGGTCTGCTGGGCCAGGACCAGGGCCAGCCAGGCGCGCTGCCGCTGCCCGCCGGAGAGCTCCGAGACGTCCGTCCCGGCCAGCTCCACGAGGTCGGCCAGCTCCAGGGCCCGGGCGATCGCCTCGGTGTCGGTGGACGTCCGGGCGCCGAACCAGCCGCGGTGCGGGTGCCGCCCGCGGTCCACCAGCTGTTCGACGGTCATCCCGTCCGGGGCCACCGGGGACTGGGGCAGCAGGGCCACGGTGCGCGCGTAGCTGCGCGCGGGCCAGTGCTCCGCGGACCGGCCGAGCACCTCGAGGGTGCCGGTCAGCCGCGGCAGCTGGCGGGTCAGTCCGCGCAGCAGGGTCGACTTGCCGCAACCGTTGGCGCCGATGATGGCCGTGGTCTGCCCGGTCGGCAGGTCCAGGTCCAGGGCCTGCCCGGGGCCGACCACCACGCGGTCGCCGTAGCCCAGGGTCACCCCGCGCAGGCGGATCGCGGGTGGGGGACCTCCCGGTGAGGGCGGGCCCGCCGTGGTCCCGTCCGTGGCCTCCGGCACCGCACGCGCTCCTGACTCCGTGTCCATTCAGCTCCTCCGTCCGGACCGCACCAGCAGCCACAGCATCAGCGGCGCACCGGCCGCTCCGGTCAGCACACCCGTCGGCAGCCGGGCCCCGCCGAAGGCCTCGGCGGCCAGGAAGTCCGCGGCCACCACGATCACCGCGCCGCACAGGGCGGCGGCCGGCAGGGACGGGCGCCCGCCGGTCAGCCCGCGGGCCACGGGGGTGGACAGCAGGGCCACGAAGGCCAGCGGGCCCGTGGCGGCGGTGGCCGCCGCGGCCAGCAGCGCGCCCACCGTCAGCGCCCCCAGTCCGGTCCGCCCGGGCCGGGACCCGAGCCCGTGGGCCAGTTCCCCGCCCAGGTCCGCCGGGGCCAGCCGGGCGTGCAGCATCCCCCCGGCCGGCAGCAGGACGACCAGCAGCACGGCCAGCACCACGATCCGCTCCCACGTCACGGCGTTCAGCGAGCCCGCCGTCCAGATGGCCGCGGACTGCAGGTCGTGCTGGTTCAGGGACAGCATCACCCCGGACAGCACGGCCTGGCACAGCGTGGCCACGGCGATGCCGGCCACGATGAACGTCGTCCCGCCCAGCGCGCCGGCGAGTCCACCGGACCCGGCGGAGGTGCCCCCGCCCAGGCGCCCGCCGGAGCGCCCGGCGGTCGAGAAGCCCAGCACCACCGCGGTCGCGGCCAGCCCGCCGACCAGGGCTGCCACCGCCATGCCGGCCCCGCTGCCGGACCCCGGGCCGAACGCCAGCATCCCGACGGCGGCCACGGCGGCCCCCTGGGTCACCCCCAGGATGTCCGGGCTCGCCAGCGGGTTGCGCAGGGTCCGGCGGAACAGGGCGCCGGCGGCGCCGAACCCGGCCCCGGCCAGGGCGCCGGCCACGGCCCGCGGCAGCTTCTCCTGCAGCACGATGAACGAGGCCCCGGGAATGGTCTCACCGCCCAGGATCGCGAGGAAGTCGGGGATGGTGACGGTGTACCCGCCGAGCAGCACGCGCACGCCCATCCCCAGCACCAGCGCGACGGCCAGGGCCAGCGTGACGGTCACGAGCCGGCGCCGGGACCCGGACTGCAGGGCGCGCACGGCGGCCAGCGCGTCCGGGGCCGCGGAGGAGCCCGGCCGCCCGGCCGCGGCCCGGGTGGCCTCACCCGTCGGGGCGCTCACAGGGACACCGCCCTGCGGCGCAGCAGCACCAGGAGCACGGGCACCCCGATCAGCACGGTGGTCACGCCCACGTGGATCTCCTGCGGGGCGATGACCACCCGGCCGGCCAGGTCGGCCGTCACGAGCAGGACGGCGCCCCACAGGGCACAGCCGACCACGAGCACGCGGGTGGAGGCCGGGCGGAACCGGCGCAGGGCGTGCGGGACGAGCAGGCCCACGAACACCACGGGCCCGGCCAGGGCGGTGGCCGCGGCGGTCAGCAGGACGGTCGCGCCCAGCAGCGTCATCCGCAGCCGCTCGGGACGGGAGCCCAGCCCGTGGGCGAGCTCGTCGCCGAGGGCCAGGGCGTCGAGACCGGGAGCGGCCACGAGGACCATGAGGATGCCGACCACGACGACCGGGGCCAGCCACGCCGCGTCCTCCAGGGAGGTCCGCGCCACCGAGCCGACCGTCCAGAACCGGAAGCGCTCCAGGACGGCGGGGGAGAGGATCAGCAGGGCGCTCGTGGCCGCGGTGCAACCGGCCGTGACGGCCGCCCCGGCCAGCACCAGGGACAGCGGGCCGGGGGCGGCACCGGTGCCGGCGCCCAGCCGGGAGGCCGCGGAGGCCACGGCGTAGACCACGACGGCGGCCAGCACCGTCCCGAGGATCGCCAGGACCACGGCGGTCCCCAGCCCGGACGGCAACCCCGCCCCGAGCCCGAGGGCCACGGCCAGCGAGGCGCCGGCCGTCAGGCCCAGCAGGCCCGGGTCGCCCAGCGGGTTGCGGGTGGCTCCCTGCAGGGCCACCCCGGAGACGGCCAGGGCGGCGCCGACCAGGATCGCGGTCACGGTGCGCGGGATGCGGGAGAGCACGGCGGCCGCGTCGATGTCCCCGGGGGCGGTGCCGGCCCCCGTGAGGAGGCCGGCCAGGGTGTCCACCGTGGTGGAGGGGTCCACGGAGCGGGCCCCGAGGGCCAGGGCGGCCAGGCACGCCAGCACCAGCACGACGGCGGGGGCCACCAGGAAGGTGACCGGCCGCCGTCGTGCCGGGCGGGGTGCAGGGGGTCGCGACACCCCGGCCGGGGCGGGGGAGGGCCGGCCGGCGCTCATGCCGCGCCCCGACGGGACGGGGGGTGGCTACTCAGGGGAGCCGCCCGCCTTCTGCGCGGCCTCGGTGATCTTCGGCAGGGCGTTCTCCAGCGCCCACGGGATGGACAGCGGGGAGGACGCCGAGATGGACAGGACCTCCTGCTCGTCGGTCTGCAGGACCAGGGTCCCGTCCTGGACCGCCGGGATCGAACCCAGCAGCGGGTCGTCGGCGATGGCCTGGCCCACGGACTCGTCCGCGGCGGAGGAGACGAAGATGTCCGAGTCGAGTTCGTCCGCCCGCTCCGGGGACCAGGTGATGTAGAACGCCTCCTGGGCGGCCTCGTCCTCGGCGACCACCGGTGCCAGGTCCATGCCGAGCGCGGAGAGGAACTTCGGGCGGTTGTCCGTGGCGGTGAACAGGTAGACCTGGTCCGCGGCGGCCGGGTCCACGGTGCCGTAGAGGAAGGTGGTGCCGGCCAGTTCCGGGTGGTCCTCGGCGGCGGCAGCCAGCTGTCCCTCCACGTCGGCCACGACCTGCTCGGCCTCGGCGTCCTTGCCCAGGGCCTCGCCGATGATCCGGGTGGAGTCCTGCCAGGGGGTGCCGAAGGCCGCGGTGCCCTTGGGATAGGCCACGACCGGGGCGATCTCGGAGAGCTTGTCGTACTGCTCCTGGTCGATGCCGGAGTAGGTCGCCAGGATCACGTCCGGTTCGGTGGCCGCGATCGCCTCGTAGTCGATCCCGTCCGACTCCGAGTACTGCTCGGGAGCCTCGGCGCCGAGCTCCTCCAGCTTGGCGTCGAACCAGTCCGTGGACTTGTTCTCGTTGCCGCCGTACTCCGTCGCGGCCACGCCCACCGGCACCACACCCAGGGCCAGCGAGATGTCCTGGTTCACCCAGGAGACGGTGGCCACGCGCTCGGGCTGGGCCGGGATCTCGGTCTCACCGAAGGCGTGCTCGATGGTGCGGGGGAAGGCCGCGTCGGCGCTGCCGGCATCGGCGGCCGTGGCGGCGGGCGAGGTCGGCTCGGACGAACCCCCCGCCGGGCCGGTGGAGCAGCCGGCGAGCAGGGTGGCGCCGAGGGCGAGGGAACCGAGGACCAGGGCGCGGCGCCGGGTGGTTCCGGCGCGCGGGGAGACGGGCGAGGTGGGGGAAGAGGACACGTCGGGTGGCCTTTCGAGAGTCACAGGAGGGCCTGCGGACGGACCGGCAACGGTGTGGAACCGGCGGGCGAGGACGGTGCCGGAGACCAGGTCAGGTCATTTGCCAACATCGCTATTGCCTATTTCCCGGAGGTTAGCCTAGCCTAACCACGTGGTGCAAGAAGCCGTGCGGGGCTTCGCCCACGTGGTCGGGTCCATGGTGGACGTGCCCAGTGACCGCGCCGGTCGCATTCCTCTTCCGGGGCCGGCGTGGTCACTGGCCACACCCGCGCCGCGAGGGACCGGGGCCGGCGTGCGTGCGGTGCGCGCGGGCCGGAGCGACTAGCGTGGAGCGGGTGAACACCCAGCATCCCGCCCGCGATGACCACGGCGCCCAGGTCTCCTCCATGTTCGACGGCATCGCCGGCCGCTACGACCTGATGAACCTCGTCATGACCTGGGGTCAGGAGCCGCGGTTCGTGCGCCGCACCGTGGAACGGGCCGAGCTGCCGGAGGCGCCCGTCGTGCTGGACCTGGCCACCGGCACCGGGGACATCGCCCTGGAGGTGCTGCGCTCCCACTACGGGGCCCGGATCACCGGGGCGGACTTCGCCCCCGAGATGATGGAGGTCGGCAAGGCCCGGCCCGGTGGTGACCAGATCACCTGGGTCGAGGCGGACGCCATGGACCTGCCGTTCGAGGATGCGTCCTTCGACGCCGTCACCCACGGGTACCTGCTGCGCAACGTGGCCGACATCCCCACCACGCTGGCGGAGCAGTTCCGGGTGCTGCGGCCCGGCGGGAGGATGGTGGCCCTGGAGACCTCCCCGGCACCGGAGAACATCATCAGGCCCTTCTCCACCGCGTACATCAAGCACGTGGTGCCCCGGTTGTCCCGGCTGATCACCGGCGACTCATCCGCCTACGAGTACCTCTCCGCCACCACCCGCGGCTTCAAGACCCCGGCCCAGATCCAGGACCTGCTCGAGGACGCCGGCTTCGTGGACGTGGGCCACGAGACCCACCTGTTCGGAACGATCGCGATCCACTGGGCGACCAAGCCGGCCTGAACCGCACCACCGGCCTGACGGGCCGCTGCCCGCCCCTACCCGGCGCCGGGCCGGGAGTCCTACGCTGACCGTGGACAGTCACCGGGCGGAGAGCCGCCGGTCCCTCGGGGACCCGGCCGCCCGGCGCCCCCACGGGAAGGGTCGGCAGCGATGACGGAAACCCCGGACAGGATGGACGCGGGCCGGGACGTGCTGATCCCGGCCGCGCACGCCGGGCTCGCAGGTCGCCTGCACCTGACGGCCCCGAACGCCCCCGTGGTCATCTTCGCCCACGGCAGCGGCAGCAGCCGGCACAGCACGCGCAACCGGTACGTCGCCTCCGTGCTGCAGGAGGCCGGCCTGGGAACCCTGCTGCTGGACCTGCTCACGGAGGAGGAGGCAGGGGACCGCCAGAACGTCTTCGACATCCCCCTGCTCGCCCAGCGCCTGACCCTGGCCGAGGCCTGGGTGCACCAGCACCCGGAGGCCAGATCCTCCCCGGTCGGGTTCTTCGGGGCCAGCACCGGTGCCGGTGCCGCGCTGTGGGCGGCGGCCGAACCCGGGACGCGGGTGGGCGCCGTCGTCTCGCGGGGCGGGCGGCCGGACCTGGCGGCGCCGCGGCTCGAGCAGGTCACGGCGCCCACGCTGCTGATCGTGGGCAGCCTGGACCACCAGGTGCTGGAGCTCAATGCCCGTGCCCAGACGCAACTGCACTGTGAGAACCGGCTGGAGGTGGTGGAGGGCGCCACCCACCTGTTCCCGGAGCGCGGCACGCTCGAGCAGGCCGCCCGGCTGGCCCGAGACTGGTTCGTACGACACCTGAGGAGCAGACCGTCATGAGCGAGCAGACACCGTCCGGATCCACCACGCCCCCTGACCGCCACGATGAGGCCGTCCCCACGGAGAAGCAGAAGTTCGGGGGGATCAAGTTCGGCGTGGCCTTCTTCGGATGGCTGGCGGCCACCGGTATGGCGGTGTTGCTCACCGCGCTGTTGTCGGCCCTCGGGATCGGGGTCGGGCTGACCGCCGAGACCGATCCCAACCAGGTTGCAGAGCAGGCCACGGAGACCGCGACGACGGTGGGTCTCGTGAGTGCGATCGTGCTGGCGCTGATCGTGTTCATCTCGTACTTCTGCGGCGGCTACGTGGCCGGGAGGATGGCCCGTTTCGACGGGGCCAAACAGGGCCTGGCCGTGTGGCTGTGGGCGATCGTCATCGCCGTCATCCTGGCGCTCGTGGGCCTGGTGGCCGGCAGCCAGTTCGACATGTTCGGCCAGTTCAGCGGCCTGGCGGGTGTGCCCGTCGACCCGGCAAGCCTGACTGCCGGCGGCATCATCGCCGTGGTCGTCGCCGCCGTGCTCGCCCTGGTCGGAGCGGTCCTGGGCGGACTCGTCGGGATGCGCTACCACCGCAGGGTGGACCGGTACGCCCTCGGCACCCCTCCCGTCCAGGGCACCTGAGTCCGGTCGAGCCGTGGCCGAGTCCCTGGTCTTCGGCGTCATCGCCTCCAGCGCGCTCATCATCGGCGCGCTGATCGGCGTGCGCTTCGACCTGCCCAAGCGCGTCCTGGCCATCCTGCTCTCCTTCGCCGCCGGCGCCCTGATCACCGCACTGACCTTTGAGCTGTTCGAGGATGCCTACGAGCGCGGGGGCATCTGGCGAGCGGTCATCGGCCTGTTCGTCGGTGCGGTGGTGTTCACGGTCCTGAGCGCGCTGCTCGACCGCTGGGCGCAACCCGGTCCCTCGTCCGAGGACGCCGAGCTGCGGCAGGGCAGCGCCAAGCTGGACACGGATGCCGCGGCGCAGGACAGGCCGCCCACGGCGGCCTCCGCCAGCGGAGCGGCGGGGCTCGCCCTCCTGGCGGCCGTGACCCTCGACGGTGTCCCGGAGAACGTGGCGCTGGGCGTCTCGCTCTCGGAGGGCACGGGCGGCATGGCCCTGCTCGCGGCCATCTTCGTCTCCAACCTCCCGGAGTCCCTGGTGGGGGCGGCCTCGATGCGGGAGCGGGGCATGCCCCGGGGCAGGGCCGTCCTGCTCTGGACGGTCTGCGCCGCACTGCTGGTCGTGGCCGTCGTGATCGGTGCGGGACCGCTGGCCAACACTGACCCGGAGACGATCTCCCTGCCCCTGGCCTTCGCCGCCGGGGCCGTCATCGCCTCGCTCGCGGACACCCTGATGCCGGAGGCCTACGAGCACGGCGGCCCGGCGGTGGCGGTGAGCACCACGGCCGGCTTCGCCCTGTCCTTCGCGCTGTCGCTGGCGTGAGGACGGGGGCGCCATCCCTCCCCCGGAGCGCCACCGTCCGTGGATGCGGCCTCGCCGGGCACAGGGTCGCCAGCCGTTTTCCTTCCCGTAGGCCCAACCTAGACTGGAGGCGCGGCCGTTGCGTCGTAACGGCTGACCTCTGGGAGGCATGCCATGCATGAGTACGAGAAGATCCATCCCCTGGTCAAGGACAACACCGGCCTGTCCTTGGGGTACCGGATCCTGTGGCGGATCCGGCACGCGGCGAACGACGTCTACGGTCCGGCCAGCCGCCAGCCAGGACTGAACCCCCGCGAGCAGCTCCGGGTGGAACGGGCCCAGCGTGTCGCCACGGCGTACCGGATGCAGGGCAAGGAACCCCCGCCCAACGTCCGCCGGGCGGCCGGCGAGGACGTGGACGGCGACCCGGACGCCATCCAGCGCCATACGACACCGCCCAAGCCCTTCCAGGAGGGGTACCGGTACGTCATGGTCGACGAGGACCAGACGGCCGATCCGGACAATCCGGCCAAGGGCACCTGAGCGGCCGCAGTACGATCAGGAGAGCGCCGGCCGCGCTTCGCGCCGGCGTGGATCGCCATGACATCACCATGGCGGGCTGATCGACTGAACGGGGACTGACCGGCCGCCGGCCGGGAGAGAGGGGCGGGGGTGACCGAGACGCGCCCCGTGCCCCGGGTCACCGGTTTCCTCACCGCACTCCTCGCCTTCTCCGCCGTCAACGCCCCCACCGTGCTGTACGCCGCCTGGCGTGAGCAGATGGGGTTCCCCGCCACGGTCCAGACCCTCGTCTACGCCGTCTACGTCGCCGGGCTCATCCCGGGACTGATCCTGGCGGGGCGAGGGTTGCGACGATGGCCCCCGCGGACGCTCATGACCTGGGCCGTGGCCGTCTCCGTGCCGGCCTCCCTGGCGCTCGCGCTGGCCGCGGGACCGGGGGCGCTGATCGCGGGGCGTGCCGTCCAGGGACTCGCCCTCGGCGTGATCATGACCGCCAGCAGCGCCGCCCTGTACCAGGCCGCTCCGCCCCGGCCCCGCCCCTTCACCGCCCTGCTCGTCACCCTGAGCGCGATCCTCGGCGCCTGCCTGGGTCCCCTGGCCGCAGGTCTGCTGGCAGACGCCACCGGTGGGACGGCCGCCCCCATGGCGGCCGTGCTGGTGCTGCTGAGGGTGCACGGGGCCACGCCAGTGGCGTCGCCGGGTCCCGGTGCCGAGGACCCCGGCCGGAGCGCGACGGCCGCCGACCGGGCCCCGGTGACCGACGGCGTGGCCGAGTCGGCCATCGATCCGTCCGCCCGGACGGGGACGCCGACGGCCGGTGGGGTGGCGGCCGGGAGGGTGCCTGCCGAACCGGGGAACGCCGACCCGCAGCCGCGCAGCCACCTGATGATCAGCCTGACGGCGGCGACCAGCTGGTCAATGATCGGGCTGTACCAGTCCGTCGGACCGGGACTGATCGGAGCGGCGCTTCAGGTGGACAGCCTGACCGCCCTGGGCGGGATCGTGGCCATCGTCCTCGGGGTGGCCGGCCTCGTGCAGGTCCTGTCCAGGGACATCGCCTACCCCGCGGCCCGGCGTCTCGGTCACGTCTTCGTGATCCTGGGGATCGCCGGCTTCGCCGCGATGCTGGTGACCGGGCAGGTGTGGCTGGCGCTGGTCGCCTCGGTGGGGGCCGGCGTCGGGCACGGGTTCACCTACCTGAGCGCCACGCAGGAGATGGGCGAACTGGTGCGCCACCACCCCGCACGGGCCGGTTCCCTGATGAGCCGGTACTTCGCGATCGCCTACCTGTGCATGGGTGGGTTCTCCGTGGGCCTGGGCATCGTGGGCGACCTCTGGGCGCTCGTGCCGGCCGCCCTGATCCTGCTCACCGCCCTGGCCTCCGGCTGTGCGGTGATGCTGTTCTCCCGCAACCGCTGATCAGCCGGCGACGGCGTTGACGCGACCCCTTCACAGTCTGGGCACAGGTAGGACAGAATCCCCTGACAGGATAGGGGTTTGGACTAGGACGTGGGCACCCCCGTCCTTCCACCCGTCCGCCTCTAGGAGCGCACCATGAACTCGTCACTTCCTGGCCTGTCCTCCGGTTCCCCGGCCTCAGGCCCGTCAGCCGCCACCGGTTCGCCGACCTCCCTCGCGGCCCTGCACGAGATCCTGCCGAAGCTCTCCCATCCGGACGGCAGCGCCCTGCGCGCCCTCGTCGTGGACGACGAGCCGATGCTGGCGGACCTGGTGTCCATGGGCCTGACCCTGTGTGGCTGGGAGGTGCACGTCGCGCATGCCGGACACGCCGCCGTCGAGACCGCCCGCAATGCCCAGCCGGACGTGCTGGTCCTGGACTGGATGCTGCCCGAGCTGGACGGTCTGCAGGTGCTGGACCGGATCCGCTCCTTCCGTCCCGACGTGCCGGCGCTGTTCCTCACCGCCCGGGACTCGGTGGACGACCGCATCCGCGGCCTGGCCGCCGGTGGGGACGACTACGTCACCAAGCCGTTCTCGCTGGAGGAGGTGTTGATCCGCCTGCACCGGCTGGTCCAGCGCTCCGGGGTGGCCGCCCAGGACTCGGACGAGCTGGTGGTGGGGGACCTGGTGCTCAACGTCCGCACCCATGAGGTCACGCGCGGCGGGGATCCGGTGGACCTGACCGCCACCCAGTTCAACCTGCTGCGGTACCTCATGGAGAATCCCCGGGCCGTGCTGTCCAAGGCGCAGATCCTGGACCGGGTCTGGCAGTACGACTTCGGCGGGCAGGCCAACATCGTCGAGCTCTACATCTCGTACCTGCGCAAGAAGATCGACGCCGGCCGCGAACCGATGATCCACACCGTCCGGGGCGCCGGGTATGTCATTCGCCCGGCCGTCTGAGGCCGCCGCGGTGACCTCGTCGTCCGGCGGGCCTCCCGGCCCGTCCCCCGATCCGGACCCGGCGGCGCCGCCGGCGTCCCCGGCTCCGGGCGCCTCACCCCCCTCGGCCGGCGATCGCGTCCGGAACCGTGCGGGTGCCCGGCCCCCGCGGCGGACGAGTCTGGCCGTCCGGACCGCGGCCGGCGTGGTGGCCCTGCTGGCCGTGGTCCTCAGCGCCTTCACCGTGGCCTCCCTGGCGCTGACGGGCAAGGCCGTGGACAACCAGCTGGAACAGAACCTGGCGCAGATCTGGTACCGCTCCTACACCTACATCACGCGCGGATCGAGCGACGAGACCCCGGACTTCCGCCGCGACCCGCTGGATGCCTCGGGCACGGCGGCGGGGATGGTCGCAGTGGTCACCGTCCACGGCAGGGTGGTCCAGGCCTCGGCAGAGAACGACAACTGGGACGAGGTGGAACTCTCCGCGGGTGACGTGGAGGCCCTGGCCGCGCTGACCGAGGAGGCCAGGGTGGAGCAGGAGAGGCACGAGGCCAGACTGGGCGGCCAGACCGACGGGGTGCCGGACCCCCGCGTGAACCGCATCCTGGACCTGGACCGCGGCCGGTTCCTGCTGCACGCGGAGAGCGTCGGGGACGACGGTTTCGCGGTCCTCGGAGTGCCCACGGCGGCGATCGACAAGACGAAGGCGAACCTGGCGCGGGTGCAGGTGCTCGGGTCCCTGGCCGCCCTGCTGCTGGCCGGGCTGCTGTGCTGGTGGTGGATCCGCCGATCGCTGCGCCCGCTCGGCGAGGTGTCCCAGGCCGCGGCGGAGGTGGCCCACGTGCCGATGGGGTCCGGGGAGGTCTCGCTGGCGCCCTACCGCGTGCGCCGGGAGCTGGCCGAACCCGGGAACGAGGTGGGGGACGTGGGGTTCGCCCTGAACCAGTTGATCGGCTCCGTGGACGTGGCCATCGAGCAGCGCAACCGCTCCGAGCAGCGTCTGCGCACCTTCGTGGCCGACGCCTCGCACGAGCTGCGCACACCGCTGGCCGCCGTGCGCGGATACGCCGAGATGATCCGGCTGACCGAGCCCCTGACCGAGCGGGGCCAGGACGCGCTGGGACGGGTGCTGCAGCAGTCGGACCGGATGGGGTCCCTCGTCGAGGACCTGCTGCTGCTGGCCCGGCTCGACGCCGGGCGCGAGGTCCGGCGCGGCGAGGTCGACCTGGGCGAACTGGTGATGGACGCCGTCATGGACGCCTCGGCCGCCGGCCGGGACCACCACTGGACCGTGGACGTCCCCGAGGACCCCGTGACGGTGCTGGGCGACCGGCAGCAGCTCGCCCAGCTGGTGGCCAACCTGCTGGGCAACGCCCGGAAGCACACGCCGGAGGGGACCACCGTGCTGGTGCGTCTCCAGCAGGAGGCCGCGGACGGCGTCGGGACCGTGCGCCTGACCGTGCAGGACGACGGGCCCGGGATCGATCCGCACCTGATGCCCGGGCTGTTCGACCGCTTCGTGCGGGGGGATACCGCCCGCGCCGCGCGGGAGGGTTCCACGGGCCTGGGACTGTCGATCGTGCGCTCGGTGGCCCACGCGCACGGCGGGGAGGCCACCGTGGACTCCGCGCCCGGCCGGACCGTGTTCACCGTGGCGCTGCCCGCCTCGGGGTCGCCGGAGGGCCCGGAGGCCGCCTGACCTCGCCGTTTTCGGAAATCAGGGTGGTGCCCTGCCGGGGTGGCGGCATAGTCTGGGCGTGACGCAGGGATGGCGTCCACGGCACTCCCCCTGTGAAGACCGATGGTCCGCGCTCACGGGGCGCGGAGATCCGGAAACGGGGGCCCCGGACGCCGGCTCCGCAGACACAGGTTCGGCACAGGACCGGCATAGGGCGCACCGAGGGTGGGGTGGTGTCCTGTTCACAGGACCTCAGGTGACCGATCAGGAGAGAGGGAGACCCGATGACGAATCCAGGCTCCGATCACGCGTA
Source organism: uncultured Citricoccus sp. (assembly GCF_937871995.1). Lineage (NCBI taxonomy): Bacteria > Bacillati > Actinomycetota > Actinomycetes > Micrococcales > Micrococcaceae > Citricoccus > uncultured Citricoccus sp. Next base: position 114,539 of record NZ_CALMQR010000054.1, read on the forward strand.
TCAGCTTCCCGGGCGGGACCTCCCCGCCCCGTCTGACGCCCCGCGGTTCGGGGCCGGTGCGGACCGGTGGTGCGCGGGCGAGACGAGACGACCGGGCGCGGAGATGGAACGGGGCATGGAGATGGAGCGGGGTACGGACATGAGACAGGGCACGGAGATGGACACGATTCTCGAACTCACCGAGACGGTGACCCGCCACGACTGGGAAGAGGTGGATGACAGCCCGGACGGTTTCGGGACCCGGTTGTCCCTCAGCGCCAGTCTCGGCAGCAGGCTCGGCAGCACGGTCCGCGGCACGGTGTACCGGCCCACGGTGTTCCATCACCGGCTGCTGATCCGGGACTGGGAGCTGACCGGTCCGCCGGAGCTTCCCGAGGCCTGGACCGATCGGGCACGGTTCGCCCTGGCCCAGTTGCGGCTGCGCGCGGCCGGTGAGCCCCACACCATCCCGGATCCCGGCGGACGCTGGGACGTCACGGTCCGGCAGCGCTGGAGCAGCGGCGGTGCCGGGGCGGTGCAGTCCGGGCTGACCCCGCAGTTGAGGTTCACCCCGACCCAGGTGTTCGTGGACGCGTCGACGGGCGGCGCCGGGCTGGTCTGCCTGTTCGGCGACGGGCCGGTGGAGACCCACTCGGCCCGGTTCGGATTCGTCGTGGGCGTCGGCGGCACCGTGGCGTTCGACCGTCTGGACCCGGCGACCCGGGTCCCGCAGTGGGCCCAGGAGCCGGCGCGGGAGGCGGCCCGGCTGGCCTTCGAACTGCTCCAGTCGGCCGACCGCCGGTTGAGCAACGGGATCACCGCCGGTCCGGCCTGATCCCGGTCCGCGGCGGGCCGAGGGCTTGTTAGCCTGAGGGCGTGCGCGGGATGCGTACACCCCACCGTGGAAGGCAGGCCAGCATGGCAGACCTCAGCTCCGAGGACGCCCGGCACGACCGCGACGAGGCCGCCAAGGCCACGCGGGAGAGCACGGGGCACAGCATCGAGGGGGACACCCCGCCGGCCGAGGGCACCGGGGTGGGCCCCACGAACCCGGACATGGACGTCGAGAAGCCGGGCGAGGGCGCCAAGGGCAAGGCCTGGCTCGTCCTGGTCCTCGTCCTGGTGGCGGTCTTCGTGATCCTGGCGATCGTCGGACGCTTCGCCGGGTTCTTCTGATCCGCTGGCGCACGCTGGCGCCGCGGCCGTGGGTTCCCGGCCACACCCGGACCGAGTGATTCAAAACTGAAGGAATGATCCGGTCGCCGCGCACGTTGTGCCTGACGTGACCGAGAATCCCCACCCTGAGACCGAGCCGAACCACCCCGCCCAGGCGCGCGCCGCCCGGCCCGACGACGGCCCCGCACCCGCCGCGGGTCCCGCCGCCCACGCGGCCCCGCACCCGAACCCGGGCACCGAACGGGCCGGGTCCCTGCCGGAGGGCACGCTGGAGTTCGGCCTGCACACCTTCGGGGACGTGACACACTCCCTGGACGGCCGGCCGCTGGACCACCCCGAGGTGTTGCGCAACCTCGTGGCCGAGGGCGTCCTGGCGGACCAGTCCGGCGTGGACGTGCTGGGCATCGGCGAGCACCATCGTCCGGACTACTCCGTCTCCTCGCCCGAGACGGTGCTGTCCGCGATCGCCTCGAAGACCGGGCACCTCAAGCTGATCTCCGCCGTGACCGTGCTCTCCTCGGACGACCCGGTGCGCGTCTACCAGCGCTTCGCCACCCTCGACGCCGTCTCGGACGGTCGCGCCGAGGTCTCCCTGGGCCGGGGCTCCTTCATCGAGTCCTTCCCGCTGTTCGGCTACGACCTGCAGGACTACGAGCGGCTCTTCGAGGAGAAGCTGGACCTGTTCGCGCAGTTGCGCACGGAGGGTCCGGTCACGTGGCAGGGCACCACCCGGGCCGCGCTGCAGCGCCAGTCCGTGTTCCCGACGACGGCGCACGAGCACGGGCTGCCGACCTGGGTGGCGGTGGGCGGCACCCCGGCCTCGGTGGTGCGCGCGGCGAAGCACGGGATGGGCCTGGAACTGGCGATCATCGGCGGTGCACCCGAGCGCTTCGCCCCGTTCGCCCAGCTCTACCGCCGCTCGATCGACGAGTTCGGCCACGAGGCCCGCCGCGTGGCCGTCCACTCCCACGGTTTCGTGGCCGAGACGGACGAACGGGCCGCCGAGATGTACTACCCCCACTGGGAGGCGGCCATCCGCAAGCTCGGCGCCGAACGGGGCTGGCCGGCCCCCAGCCCCATCCAGTTCCGCCAGGAGATCGAGCACGGGGCCCTGCACCTGGGCTCCCCGGAGACCGTGGCGCGGAAGATCGCGCGCAGCGTGACGGCGCTCGGAGCGAGCCGCTTCGGCATGAAGTACGGCAACGGTTCGCTGCCGCACGAGTACATGATGGGCTCGATCGAGCTCTACGGCTCGAGGGTCAAGCCCCTCGTGCTGGACATGCTCGCCGGCTCCTGACCGCTCTCTCCGGCCTGCCTGCCCTTTCCGGTCACCGGAGGCGGCGCTCGAGGGCCTCGCGGATCGTCCGGGCGACGGAGAGCGCGGTCAGGCCGGAGGTCTTCGGGTTCTCCGGACTGGGTGCGGACTCGAAGGAGAGCTCGAAGCGGCCGGCCGGTCCCTCGGCCAGGATCTCGTGCCGGCTGCGCTCGACGGCGGGATCGGCGACCAGCTCCACCCGGACCCGGTCCAGGGAGCGCCGCAGCAGTGCCACCTCGTCCGCGCCCCGCACCGTCCCACCCGTCTCGGTGCCGCCCGTCTCGGTCCCGCCGGCGGCCGGCCGGCCCCGCGTGGCCCAGGCCAGGCCGACCGCGACGTTGACGTTGGCCGGGAACTGCTCGATGGCCTGCGCCGGGCCGCCGGAGAACACGGTCACCGGTTCGTCGCCGGGGCGCAGGGCGGCCAACGCGTCCCGGGCGGCCGGGGACATCCAGGGGCGCAGCAGGGAGGTGGGGAGCTTGGTGGTGCGGATGCGCACCCGGTCGAGCCCGCCGGCGTCCGCGGCGGCCCCCAGGACGTCGAAACCACCGATCGCCCCGGACGTCACCCAGAGCCGGCCGGGGCCGGCCAGCAACCGCCGCGCGATGTCCGGATCGGCGAGGGCGCCCACGCTGGTCAGGACCAGGTCGGTCCCCGCGGCGATGACGTCCGGCCCGTACTCACCGGCCGGTGCGACCCCGGCGCACTCCACCACCAGGTCCGCCCCGGTGAGGACGTCGGACCAGTTCAGGCAGTCCAGGTCCGCTCCGGTGGTGACGAGCTCGACCCCGGGCAGGGCGCGGTGCCGGCTGGCGGCCACGTCCCGCTCGGCCGCCCACATCCGGACGGTGCCGGCCTCGCGTTCCGGGGCCAGCTGCAGGGCCACCTGCCGGCCGATGGCGCCGAAGCCCAGCAGGAGCACGTGGGCGGGGGCGGGGCGGGCTGTCGAGGTCATGCGGGTCCTTTGGGTGGGGCGGTCGCCGGGACCACCAGTCCACACCACCGGCCGCGGGAATCAGGTCATGTTGCGCGCGGCCAGCTGGACGGCGGCCGTGAGCCGGTCCAGCGCCGGGGTCCCGGCGGACCATCGCTGCCAGTGCAACGGCACCCGGGCCTGTTCGAGCTCGGGGATCACCACCAGGTCCGGGTGGCTGCCCTCCAGCACGCCCTCGGGCAACTGGCCGGCCGGGATCATGCCCCAGCCCAGGCCGGCCGCCACCGCCGCGTTGAACCCGTGGACCGTGGGGACCTGGTGACGGGGCGGCAGGGCGCCGGTCCCGGGGCGGTCCTCGCGCCAGGCCGCCAGCCGGGATCGCTGCAGGTTGTCCCGGCTGCCGAAGTCCTGCACCGGCACGGCCGTGAAGTCCACCGAGCCGTCCGGGCGGCGGTACCGGTCCAGCAGGGACGACGCCGCCACCGGGTGGTAGACCATCGTGCCCAGTTCCATGGTCACGCACCCGGAGACCGGCGCCGGGCTCTCGGTGACCGCGGCGATCACGGTGCCCTGGCGCAGCAGTTCGTGCGTGTGCTCCTGGTCCTCCAGGTGCAGCTGCAGCACGGCGTCGTCCCAGGTCGCCGCCTGCTGCAGCACCTCCACGAACCACGTGGCCAGTGAATCCGCGTTGACCGCCACGGACAGCACGGCCCGGCCTCCGGTGCCCTGCCCGAGCGAGCGCCGGGCCTCCTCCTCCAGGACCGCGACCTGGCGGGCCAGGCGCAGCATCCGGTCACCGGCCGCCGTCGTGCCGACCGGGACGGTGCGCGTCAGCAGCACCTGTCCGACGTCCTTCTCCAGGGAGCGGATCCGCTGCGAGAAGGCCGAGCCGGAGATCCGCAGGGACGCCGCGGCCGCGTCGAAGGTGCCCTCGTCCACGGCGGCGGCCAGGGCCCGCAGGTGCTCGGTGTTCATGAAGGAAAGCTTAATACCCTGAAGGATATGCAGGTGGAACGGAAGATGCCGGCCGCCCTAGCGTGGCCGGGTGACGATCTTCCTGACCGGTCTGCTGACCTGCCTCGCCCTCATCGTGGCCATCGGTGCCCAGAGCCTGTTCATCATGCGCCAGGCGATCCGCCGGGACCGGCTGATGCTCACCCTGGCCGTCTGCCTGGCCGGGGACCTGGTGCTGGTCTTCGCCGGCACCGCCGGGGTCGGCGTGGTCGCCGAGCGCGCCCCCTGGGTGCTGCAGGTGCTGACCTGGGCCGGGGTGGCGTACCTGCTCTGGTTCGCCTTCGGCTCGTTCCGCTCGGCGTTCGCCTCCCGCCGGACGGAACCGCCCCTGCCCGGCGCCGGCCCGGCGGGGGTCGACGGGGAACCGGAGGACAAGGAGGCCACGGCGGTCCGGCCCCGGGACGAGGACGGCGCGGGCGGCGCGTCCGGCGTCGCGGTGGCCACGAGGCCCGCGCTCGCGGTTCGGCTCCGCGCTCGGGAGCGGGCCTCGACCCCCGTGCACGTCGTGGTCCTCACGGCACTGTCCGTCTCGATGCTCAACCCGCACGCCATCCTGGACACGGTGGTCATGCTCGGCACACTGGCCAACTCCTACGGGGCGGACAAGTGGGTCTTCGCCGCCGGCGCCGTGACCGGTTCCGCCCTCTGGTTCCTCACCCTGGGACTGGGCGTGCGGGCCCTGGCCCCCGTGCTGGACACCCCCCGCACCTGGCGGAGCGTGGACCTCGTGGTCGGCGTGGTGATGGTGGCCATCGCCGCGAAGCTGGCCCTGGGCTGAGGGAGGGGACGTTCAGCGTTTCTGGGACGGGCGCTGGCCCCGGGCGTCGAAGTCGAGGGCGCCCGGCCCGGAGAACCGCTCGAGCGGCACCGCTCGTCCGGCCATGGCCATGATCAGGTCCCTGGCGGTGCCCTGGACCTCGGGGCCGGCCCCGACCCAGCGTCCCAGGTCCGTGGCGACCAGGGTCAGGCCCCGGGCGCGCGCCTTGGAGGGCACCGTGAAGTTCGAGGACTCGAAGAACTCGAGCAGCACCACGAGCACCTCCCGCGGATAGGCCCGCTGCAGGCCCAGCGGCTCCCGGATGTCCTCGCCGTGGACGACCACCTCTCCCAGCCAGGCGGCCAGGTTGTTCGTCGGGACCGTGGTGGAACCGATGACCTGGCGGAAGTTCTCCAGCGTCCCGGCCGGGGTGGCGCCCAGATGCTCGGCCAGGCTGCGGTTGTTGTGCACCGCAGGGTTCAGGCCGGCCCCGATGATGCTCTTCAGCCACGCCCACCGGCCGGTGGTGGCCGCGGCGGACAGGTGCGCGACGACCTCCTCCACCGTCCACTCCGTGGCCAGCGTGGTCCGCTTCCACTGCTCGTCGGTCAGGGTGGCGAGGTCATCGGCCAGGGCGGCGCGCTCGGCGTGGATCAGGGGCCAGATGTCGGTCACGGTCCCCACCCTAGGACCGGCCCGCGCCCGGCCGCCATGCCCGGACGCGTGGTCCGCAGCGGCCCGGACCGCCAACACGCCAGGGTCCGTCATCTGCGCCGTTTCCCCCGCGAACGGGAGAAGATGGTCCCGTGAGCAATCCCCTGGGCGGTGTCGAGGCCGAGAACCGGATCCTGGTGTCCGCCGTGGTCCTGTACCGGCCGGACGGGCAGGTCCTGACCGTCCGCAAGACCGGCACCACGATGTTCATGTTCCCCGGCGGGAAGCACCGCGACGAGGAGTCCCCGCTCCAGACCGCCGTCCGGGAACTCGCCGAGGAGACCGGCCTGACCGTGCCGGCCGAGGACCTCGAGTACCTCGGCGGGTTCGACACCCCCGCGGCCAACGAGAACGGGCGCCTCCTGCACTCCGAAGTCTTCGCGCTGCTGCGGCCGCTGGCCCGCAACGAGGTGCCCGAGCCCAACGCGGAGATCGAGCAACTGGCCTGGATGGACCCGAAGGCACCCGCCGCCCCCGACGGCTGCGGGGTGGCGCCCCTGTTGTCCGCCGTGTTCCCCGAGATCCTGCGCCGCCGGCCGTTCTGAGCCGTGGCGGACGACGCCACCGTCCAGGCCGGTTGAGGCCCTACCGGCGGGCCTGGTCCTCCTCGGTCATCTGGGCGATCTGGAAGGTCGCCCCGGCGGGGTCGGCCACCGTGGCGAGACGGCCGAACGGGGTGTCCATGGGACCATCGAGGACCGAGCCGCCGAGGCTGGTGATCGTCCGGGCGGCCTCGTCCGCGTTCTCCACGATGAAGTACGCCCGCCAGTAGGACGGCGTCCCCTCGGGGAACCAGGACGGATCGGCCTCGCACAACCCGGCCGTGGCCGCCTCCCCGGGACGGTTGTTCGCGTAGCGGGCGCGCTGGGCCCCGGACTCCGCCCCGTCCATGGCCAGCAGCGTCGGCTCCCAGCCCCAGACGGAGCGGTAGTACTCGGCGTCCGCGTCGAAGTCGAGGCTCATCACCTCGAACCACACGGGCGAGCCCACGGTCCGGGTCATCGTGAAGCCCCCGAACGTCCCGTTCTGCCAGATGCCCAGGACCTCGCCCCCAGGCGTGGTGACCACGCCCATCTGGCCGAGGTCACCCACCGGCATGGCCGGCACCAGCACGTTCCCGCCGGCCGCCGCGGTGTCTGCCAGGGACCGGGTGATGTCGTCGCTCTTGAGGTAGACGGACCAGGCGGCCGGCTGCCCCGAGCCGTCCCCGGACTGGGACATCGCCCCGCCCACGTGGGCGCCACCGTTGGTGATCATGTGATAGTGGCCGAACTCCTCACCGTAGTCATCGAAGCGCCACCCGAAGATGATCTCGTAGAAGGGCTTGACCTCGGCGAGGTCGGGGACGGTGAGGTCCACCCAGACGGGTGAACCGTGGCTGATGCCGATCGAGTCGGTGTTGGCGGTGGGCACGTGGTCGGTCATGACGTCCTCCTGAGGAAGTGGTGGTGCGCGGGCACGAGCGCCGGCAGGGCGGAGAGCACGGGGAACTGCCACGGGGCGGCGGGGGCCAGGGTGATCCGGACGGTGGCGGTGCGGCCGAGCGGGCGGGGATGGATCCCCACGGCGGGACGAGGGCTGGCCAGGTGGTCCCGGGGCTCCGCAGTGGCCGGCACGGCCGTGGCCAGCAGCCAGGGAGCCGAGGCCAGCAGGGGCAGCCGGAACGAGCCCTCGCCGAGGCGCAGGACGCCGGTCACGGGCAGTCCGGTGGGCGAGGGCGCGGGATAGAAGCCGATCCAGACCAGGGCGGCCAGTCCGGGGCCGCCGCGCAGCCCGGCCGGGAGGTGGACGGTGCCGTCCACCGTGCCGAGCAGGCCGGTGGCCGGGTCCGGCAGGCCCCCGGCGAGGTCCGCCTCGGTGACGCCGTCCGGGTAGAGGGTGAACGGGGCCGGTGTCGAGACGGACAGGTCCTCGGCCAGCTGGCGCAGGGCGGACGGTGCCACGCCCACCTCCTCGCGGAACCGGCGGGTGAACGTGCCGGGGGAGGAGAAGCCGACCTCGTGGCAGATGTCGATGACCGGGTCGTCCCCGGCCAGCAGCAGCTGCTTGGCGCGGTGGAACCGGACCCCGGCCAGGAACCGGTTCGGGGTGACGCGGACGCGGTCCGCGAACAGGCGGGTGAAGTGGAACGGGCTGTAACCGGCGGCGTCGGCCATGTCCGCCACCGTGATCGGCTCCGCGGCCCGTGCCGTGATGAAGCTGATGGCACGCCGGGCGGCGGCATCGTGCTCGAGGCGTTGGTCCCTCACCGCTCCAGTGTGGGCCGCGCCGTATCTCCTGTCACCCCGCGGCGGGCCCGGCCGCCCAGCCCGGAGGACATCGCGTCGGCCTGCGGGTCCGGTGCTCATGGAGCCGACCCTAGGACCGCGCGGGTCCCAGGGCCGACTCCGATCGTGCGCAGTGGCCGGGATCAGGCCGTGGCCAGCCCCTGCACCGGGGAGAGCCGGGTGGCCCGCCGCGAGGGTGCCACGGAGGCCAGCAGCCCGGCGGCCACCGAGACCAGCACGATCAGTCCGAGTTCGGGCCACGGCACGGCCGGCCAGACGACCGACTGGCCGATGCCGGCGGCCATCTCCCCGAACACCGTGTGGGCGCCGAAGCCGCCGTAGACGGTGCCCAGTGCGCTGCCGATGAGGGCCGCGACCCCGGAGATCAGCACCGCCTCCAGGGCGAGCATGCCGCGCAACCCGCCGCGGGTCAGGCCGAGGGCCCGCATCAGGGAGTTCTCCCGGGTGCGCTCGATGGCGGACAGGGACAGCGTGTTCGCCACGCCGATCAGGGCGATGAGCACCGAGACGGCCAGCAGGGCGGTGACGACCATGAGCATGCCGTCGATGATCACGGTGAACAGCAGCCGCATGGCCAGTTCGCCGCTGACCTGTTCCTGGGATACCCCGGCGGCCTGGGCCACCGCCGTGTTCAGCTCCTGCAGCCCGTCGAGGGCGATGCCGTCCCCGGCCTGGAGCCACAGCTGCGGGGCGGTCTCCGCCTCCCCGGAGCCCGTGGCGGTCGTCCCCGCACCGGCCCCCGCACCGGCCCCCGGGTCCAGGCCCAGGGCCCGGGCGTCCTCGAGGGAGATCACCGGCACCAGGGCGGAGGAGGCGCTCAGGACGGTGTCGAACTGCCGGGAGCCCTCCGGCCCGGTGACCGTCAGGGTCTCGGACTCCACGGTGTTCGGCACCAGGACGGTGCCGGGCTCGCCCAGGCGCTCGGCCTCGCCGACCGGCAGCCCGGCCACGACCTCGCGCAGCTGCGCGGAGTCGGCGGCGTACACGGCGGTGGAGCCGCCCTCGACCTCTGCGGTGCCGGTCGGCACGAGCAGCGCCGCGGCGTCCACGCCGTCCAGGGCGGCGACCCGATCGCGTTCGGCGGCACCGCCGTCGGCGGCCAGCCCGACCTGCATGTCGACCGGGAACTCGGCCCGGAAGATGGTGTCCATCTGCACCTGCGCGGTACGGCCGCCGGTCAGCATCATCGCGACCAGGGTGGTGCCGATCAGCAGCGCGGAGGCGGTGGCCGCGGTCCGCCCGGGATTGCGCACCGCGTTGAGCCGGGCCATCCGTCCGGGCACCCCGGCCGGGCGGGCCGCCCGGCCCATCACGGACACGACGGCGGGGACGAACAGCACCGCCAGCATCAGCACGCCCACGAAGGACACGGCCCCACCGGCGACGGCGACCCCCAGGTTGACGTTCGCGGCACCCCAGACCAGCCCCGCGGCGCCGGCCACGAGCAGCAGGGCACCGGCCACCAGGCGGACGACGCCGGCCCGGTTGCCCAGGGCGGCGTCCTCCCTCGGGCGCATCGCCTCGAGCGGGGAGACCCGGGTGGCGGCGACGGCGGCGGAGGAGGAGGCGATCACGGTCAGCAGCACGCCCACGGCGATCGAGACGATGAGGTCCCGGGAGGTGGCCTCGAAGGTCAGGAAGCCGAAGCCCTCGTTGGTGGCGCCCCAGGCGACGAGCACGGCGACCAGGCCGCAGGCCACGGCGACGCCGAGCACGCCCCCGGCCAGGCCCACGATCCCGGCCTCGGCCAGCACGGAGCCGCGGATCTGGCGCCGGGAGGCACCGAGGGCGCGTTGCAGGGCCAGGTCCCGGGACCGCTGGGCCACGAGCACCGAGAAGGTGTTGGCGATGACCAGCGCGGTGACCAGCAGGGCGATGGCGGCGAATGCCCCCAGTACCCAGACGAAGACGTCGGAGCCCGTCATCTGCGCCATCTGCCGCTGCGCCTGCACGTCCGGGGTGGCCACGGTGACGGCCAGCCCCTCGGCGTCGGCGGTGTCCTGCAGGGCGGCCGCGACCGCGTCGCGGTCGGCCCCGGGCTCGAGGCGGACCAGCACGTGCTCGGCGTACCGCGCGGTCATGGCCTCGGCGATCTCCGCCTGAGCGGCCTGCTCCTCGGCGCTGAGCCCGCCGGCAGCGTCATCGGGCAGGGCTGCGGCCAGGGAGTCGGCCGTGAGCTGAACGGTGAGGGCCTCGTCGCCGCGGACCTGGATGGCGCCGATGGCGTTCGGGTCCTGGGAGACCTCGGAGAGCCCGACCACGGTGACCTTGCGACCGGCGGCGTCGGCCGCCGTCCCGGACATCAGGAAGGTGCCGGAGCCGACGTCGAGCCCGAAGTCCCGGGCGGTGCGCTCGTCCAGGACGACCTCGGAGGCCGACCCGGCGGCCGGGTAGCGGCCCACCACGAGGTCCTCGGGGATCAGGGACGGGTCCTGCGGGACGCTGGCCACCTGTGCGTAGTCCGTGGTCGGACCCCACGTGCCCGCGCCCTGCCGATCCGCCGGGCGCTTGACGCCCACGGGCGTGACGACGTGCGCGTAGGCCTCCTGGACGCCCTCCACGTCCTGCAGCGGGCCCGGCTCCGCGGACGTGCCGGCCGCGCCGGCCAGCTCCTCCCGGGTCTCGAAACCGGCGTCGGGGGTGGGGGCGATGACGAGGTCGGCGCGGGAGTAGGTGGCGCCCAGGGAGTTGCGCAGGCTGGCGGTGGAGGAGGAGCCGACCAGCAGGGCGGAGGCCAGGAAGGTGACGCCGATGATGATGGCCAGCAGTACCGAGACGTACCGGCGGGGCTGGTGCCGGAGTTGGGACAGGGCGAGGGTGAGCATGGCTCAGGCCACCCCCAGCTTCGCCAGGGCGGCCAGCACGTTCTCGGGGGTCGGATCGCTGATCTGCCCGGCCAGCCGCCCGTCCTCCAGCAGCACCACGCGGTCGGCGTAGGAGGCGGCGACCGGGTCGTGGGTGACCATGATGACGGTCTGGCCCATCTCCCGGGCCGAGCGGCGCAGCAGGGAGAGCACCTCGGCCCCGGTGGTGGAGTCCAGGTTGCCGGTGGGTTCGTCACCGAACACCACGTCCGGGCGGGTGAGCAGGGCCCGGGCCACGGCCACGCGCTGCTGCTGGCCGCCGGAGAGCTCGTGCGGCTTGTGCCCGAGCCGGTCGCCCAGGCCCAGGATCCCCACGACCTCGGCGAGCCAGGCCCGGTCCACCGGCGTGCCGGCCAAATCCAGGGGCAGCACGATGTTCTGCTCGGCGGTCAGGGTGGGGACGAGGTTGAAGGCCTGGAAGACGAACCCGATCCGGTCCCGGCGCAACCGGGTCAGGGCGGTGTCGTTCAGTCCGGTGATCTGCTGGCCGCCCAGTTCGATCCGGCCGGCGTCGGCGGTGTCCAGTCCGGCCAGGCAGTGCATCAGGGTCGACTTGCCCGAGCCGGACGGGCCCATGATCGCGGTGAAGGCCCCGGCGGCGAAGTCGACGTCCACACCGGCCAGCGCGCGCACGGCGGCCTCGCCCCGGCCATAGGTCTTCACCAGCCCCCGGGCGGACACCGCCGGGGCGGCGGCCCCCTCCGACGGTGCGGTGGCACCGGCGGACCGGCCGGGGGCGGTGGCGGAGGAGGCGGTGGTGGGGGGTCCGGAGGGGGCGGGCACGCTCGCGGTGAGGTCAGTCGTGGGGTTCATGCCATCCACTCTGGCCGCTGGACGGGGTACGCGGATCGTTCTGGGGTGCCGTTCCGGGGTGGATCCGGGTCATCCTCCGGGATGACTCGGGGGTGTCCCGGGCTCCGGGAGGACTACGGGGCACCCGGAGCCCGGGTGGACCGGTAGCATTCGCGGGGGCGGTGCTCGGCCCGCCCGCGACATGGACTGACCTGCAGGGACGGCAGGAGGGGACGGAGGCTGCGGTGGACGTGTTCATGGCCGCGCTGCCCATCGTGCTGACCCTGGCCCTGCTCGTGGTGCCGGCCCCGGCCTGGGTGGCCCCGGGGACCGGCCTGGTGACCGCCCTGCTGGCCGGGCTGTTGTGGTTCCACACGGCCCCGGCCGAGCTGGCCGGAGCGTTCGCCGCGGGGATGGGCACGCTGGTGGAGGTGCTGGGCATCATCGCGGGTGGCATCCTGCTCTCCCGGGTCATGGACCGCGGCGGCGCGCAGCAGCGCATCGCCGGCTGGCTCTCGGCCGGCGGCGGTCCCACGGTGGCCTCGGCCCTGCTGATGGTGTCCGGGGTGGTGCCGTTCCTGGAGTCGGTGACCGGTTTCGGGGTGTCCGTCATGATCGGCCTGCCCCTGTTGCTCTCCCTCGGCTTCACTCCCGTGCGCGCCGCGACGCTGGCCCTGCTCGGACTGGCCGTGGCCCCCTGGGGCTCCATGGCGCCGGGCACCCTGCTCGGGTCGGGGATCGCCGGGGTGTCGTTGCTGGACCTCGGCCTGGCCTCCGGGGCGTTCAACGTCCTGGCCTTCGCCGGATCCGGGGCGGTGGCCGCCGTGGTGGCCGGTCGTGGTGCTGTCGAGCTGGCCCGCAGGGAGTCCGCGAGCGGGGCAGGAGAGAGCGGGCCGGCCCGGAGCGGCAGGGCCGGCCCGCCCCGCGCCGCCTATGCCGTGTGGATCGCCACCGGCCTGGTCTCCGGACTGGCCCTGGCCGGCCTCGTGCTCGGCGCGAACCTGCTGCTGGGCACCGCCGTGGCCGGTGCCGTCGGGTCCCTGCTGATGTCCGCCCTCTGGGCCCTGGTGATCAACCGGGGACGACTGGGACCCACGCCGTGGCGCGCCCTGACGCCCTACCTGGTGCTGCTGGTCGGAACCATCGCCGGCCAGATGGTGGAGCGGTTCCTCCTGCCGGGCGCCCTGGGCGCCGTCATCGGCTCACCGGCCCTGTGGTCCACGGTCGGGGCCCTCAGCGGCATCGTGGTGCTGTCCCTCGACCGCGACCACCGTGCGGGGCTTCCCCGGGAGACCTGGCGGATGTGGCGGGGCACCGCCGTGCCCACCGGGCTGTACCTGCTGCTGGGCTATGCGGTCTCCGGCGGCGGGCTGGCACAGTCCCTGGCCGGGGCGCTGACCGTCCTGGGCGCGGGCTACCTGTTCCTGGTGCCCTGGATCGGCGGGCTGGGCGGGTACATCACCGCCTCCAACACGGGCGCCAACTCGATGTTCGGCGGTACCCAGACGGCCTCCGCGCACGCGCTCGGCGTGGACCCGCTGTGGGTGATGGCCTCTCAGAACGCGGCGGCCGGACTCGGGACGCTGACGAGCCCGGCGCGCATCGAGCTGGCGTACCTGCTGGCCCTCTCGCACCAGCGCGCGGACACGCCGGGGCCGACCGTGACGCGGGGCAACATGCTGCGCGTCACCATGCCCTACGTGCTGGCGTGCATCCTGCTCTGGGCCGTCGCCACCATGCTCTGGGTGCCGGCCGCCGGCTGACCGCCGCCAGCACGGGCGGGCCGGCCGTCAGGCATCCACTCCCTGCGCGTCCTGATCCCCGAGCACCCTCGTGACGGAACGCCCCGAGGGCTCGAACAGGAGGACGGTGGCCGGCGGGACCGGGTGGACCCCGTTCGAGGGGTACGGCCCGCTGACGGCGTGCAGGGACTCGGTGGCGGAGGCGAAGCGCACGAGGCCCGGGCCCCGCGCGAGGTAGAGGGGCATGGTCCCGTCCGCGTCCCGGGTCAGCAGGACCTTCTCCCTGAACGCGTCCACGACCGCCAGGGCGAACGACCCCTCGAGCCGCGTCGCGAAGCGTTCCCCCCACCGGTGATAGGCGGCCAGGGCGACCTCGGGGCCCCCTGTTCCGCGGAAGGGGAAGTCCCCGTCCAGTTCCTCCCGCAGCGACTCGCGATTGGCGACCTCCCCGGCGAGCACGAGTCCGAGGCCGAGGCGGTCATCCGCGAGGGGCTGGGCCGCGCCGTGGGGTGCGGGCGAGGCCCCGTGGCGCTGATGTCCCAGGGCGACCCACCCCCAGCTGCTCGTCCCGAATCCGTACGGGGCATGGGTCTGGGCCTCGGCCATGCTGCACACCGTGGCCAGGTCGGCCTGGTCCCCGTGGAAGGCGATCTCCCCGACGATTCCCGCCACGGTCAGGCCCCCTGCCGGCTCGGCGCCTGCGGCCCGGAGGATGGTTCCGTCGTGGACGGCGCACTGCCGGGTGCACCGTCCGCGGGGGCGCCGGCGGACGCGGCCCCGGCAGCCCCAGCGGCACCCTCGGGCGCAGCGGCACTGCCGGTCGCGGCGCCGTCGGGCACGGCGGCGCTATCGGTCACCGGGGTACGGGAGGAGTGGGGGGTCCCGTCAGCCGGTGGTTGCGGGGCAGCCCAGGGGGCAATGAAAGGGGCCATGGCGTCGTCCTCGAGGGTCGTCAAAGATCTTCACGGCCATGGCTCGACCTCGGGCCATTATAGGCATCCCCGTGGGGCGGGTCACAGTGAAGTCCCCCGTGACGTGGGACCGGACGACCCCGGCTGCGGGGGAGGGGGCCCCGGGGAGGTCAGTCCACGAAGTGCGTGGCCGCCGCCCGGCCGTTGCCCACGGAGCGGACGAGCTCGTCCGCCAGGTCCCGCAGCTTGGTGTTCCGCCGGTTCGAGGCGTGCCGGAGCATCTCCACCGCCTCCTGCTGGGAGCAGTGGTTCCGGCCCATCAGGATCCCCACGGCCAGGTCGATCGAGGTCCGCGACGTCAGCGCCGCCCGCAGGTCGGTCTCGACGTCCCGGTGCCGGGCCATGCGGACCGCCAGGCGCATCGTGGTGGACAGGGCCACCGCCTGCCTCTGCACGATCTCCATGCTGTCCGCGTCGAAGGCGCGGGGACGGTCCGAGTAGACGTCCAGGGCGGCCACGGCCTCACCGCCCAGGTCCAGGGGAACACCCAGGGCGGACCGCACGCCGGCCTCGGCGGCCGCCGCGCGGTACCTGGGCCAGCGCGACTCCTCGAGGGTGTCCGTCAGGTACACCAGCCGGTCCTCGCGGGCGGCGGTGAGGCAGGGGCCCTCGCCGAAGTCGTACTGCACCTCGTCCAGGGCCCGGGCGCGCGGGTCGGAGGAGGCCACGGTGGCGGGCCGCTTCGGGCGGACCAGCAGGATCGCGCACCACACCTCGCCGGCCAGCCCGGTCAGGGACCGCGCGGTGGCCGCGACGAGCTCGTCCAGGAAGCCGCTGATGTCCTCCGCACCCAGGAGCAACTCGTGCAGCCTCGTCGCCTGGTCGGTCATGGCCTGGTCTCCTCTCCTCTTCTCTTCTCTCTTCCCCAATGATGCTGATCTGCACACCATGACAGGTCGTGGGCCCGGGGGCCGAGACCCGGCACGCCGGTCAGGGATGCGCCACGCCAGTCAGGGATGCGCCACGCCGGTGCGGTAGGCGGTGACCACGGCCTGCACCCGGTCCCGGGCCCCGAGCTTGGCCAGGACCCGCCCCACGTGGGTCTTCACCGTGGCCTCGGACAGGAACAGCCCGGTGGCGATCTCCTGGTTCGAGTCCCCGCGGGACATGAGCTCCAGCACCTCGCGCTCGCGCGGGGTCAGGGAGTCCACCGCGGCGGACTCCCGCTGCCGTTGCCGGTCGGCCGCGTGGTCCCGCCGCAGCGTGGGGGCCATGTGGTCGAGCAGCCGGCGGGTCGTCGAGGGGGCGATGACCGCATCCCCGCGGTGCACGGTGCGGATGGCCGCCAGCAGCTCCTCGGGCGGGGCGTCCTTGAGCAGGAACCCCGAGGCGCCGGCCTCGATCGCCTCCAGGGCGTACTCGTCCAGGTCGAAGGTCGTCAGCACCACCACGCGCGGGCCGTCCACCGCACCCACCCCGCCGGGTGCGCGGCCGCCGTCGTCCCCCTCACCGAGCAGGGCGCGGGTGGCGGCGATGCCGTCCAGCTGGGGCATGCGGACGTCCATCAGGATGACGTCCGCACCGCGGACGGAGGGCGAGGCCACGGCCTCCCGGCCCGTCGAGGCCTCGCCGACGACCTCCAGGTCCGGCTGGGAGTTGACGAGCATGCCCAGTCCGGAGCGGACCAGCTGCTGGTCGTCCACGAGGGCGACGCGGATCGGGGCGGGGTCTGGGATCACCCCTCCATCATCGGGCATCCGTCATGCCCGGGAGGACGAGTCCCCCCGGGAGCCCGCACGGACATGTCCTCCCGGTGATGACGGTCGGTCGACCGCCGTGCCTGACGGGCTCAGATCTCCTGGTACGGCACCGTGGCCTGCACGCTGAAGCCACCGCCCTGGCGCGGTGCCGCCGTCACGGAACCGCCGAACAGGCCGATCCGCTCGCGCAGTCCGGTCAGCCCCTGGCCCGAGCCGCGGGTCTGCACGGACGCGGCGGCGCCCCGGCCGTCGTCGTCCACGCTGATCTCCAGTCCCCGGGCCGTCCAGCCCAGCCGGGCCATCACCCGGGCGCTCGGACCCCCGTGGCGGACCGTGTTGGTCAGCGCCTCCTGGAGCGCGCGGTACGCCGCGAGCTCCCCGCCGGCCGGCAGCTCGCGGCGCGGGGTCCCCTCGACCGCGAAGTCCACCTCCAGCCCGGTCAGGCGGATCGTGTCGACCAGGTCGTCCACGTCCGCCAGTCCCGGTTGCGGGTGGAGCTCCACCGCCTCCGGCCCCCGGAGCACCCCCAGCAACCGGCGCATCTCGCCCAGTGCGCGGCGTCCGGTGTCCGAGATGGTCTGCAGGGTCCCGACGGCGACCGCCGGGTCCTGCGCCCCCGCGTACCGGCCGCCGTCGGCCTGGGTGATGATCACCTGGAGCGAGTGGGCGACGATGTCATGCATCTCGCGGGCGATGTGGTTGCGTTCGTCGGCGGCGGCCAGGGCCCGCTCCTGGGCGGCCTCGACCTCGAGCTGACGGGCCCGGTCCCGCAACTGCTCCATGGCCAGTCGCCGGGTCCGGGCCAGGTCCCCGAACGCCCAGGCCGCCAGCACGATCGCCGCGCAGGCGATCGCGATGGCCGCGGCGATGACGGCCAGTTCACCGGCGGGCTGTCCCTCGAAACCGGAACCGTTGTCCATGACGGCCGCCGCATCGGGGCTGTAGGGGGGAGCCGGCGCGTAGGCGACCTTGATGCCGTTGAGGACCGCCCCGGTCAGGGCCGTGCCGAGACCGGCGAAGGAGGCCCAGCGCGGCCCGTGGGCGGCGAGGTTGTGCACGGTCATCGGGACGGCGATGAGCGAGGGCAGCAGGTCCGCCCCGAGCACCAGCTGCAGCACGCAGAAGAACACCACGATCCCGGCGGACAGCACCGGCCTCCACCGCCGGATCGCCCACGGGGCCAACTGGCCCACGGCACAGAGGAAGGCGAAGAGCTGCCACGGCCAGAAGCGGTCCATGCCCCCCGAGACCGGGGCCACCGCCCCGACGGCCAGTGGGGGGATGAACAGCACCAGCAGGCACGCCACCAGCACGTCCATGAGGATCGGGTGGCTGCGGAACCAGGTGTCGAGGCGGCGCAGGGGATTCACGGTGTCCCACCCTAGGCCGGTCCGGGCGGCCGCCGCGTCATCCCCGGGTCTGGTCCTCAGGCCGGGACCCGGGTCCGGTGCCCGTGCGTCCTGGGGGCGTGAACCCCGGGTCAGGGCGTCAGGTGCCGGACGATCTCCGCGGCCGGGGCGGCACGCACGGCCGCGGCCCCGACGCCGGCCCACAGGCTCACCGACTCCGCGTCCCCGGCCGCGGTGGCCGCCTGGCGCAGCGGCCCGGTGAGGACGTTGACCTCCGGGTAGGCGGCCGGGGCGTCCGCGTGCTCGCGCATGAACCGGTTGTCCAGTCCCCGGGCCCAGCGCCCGGAATAGGCGCGGGTCAGCGCGGTCCGCGCCGAGCCGTCCGGGTGCGCGAAGCCCGTTCCGGACGCCGTCCGCTCCAGGGCGGTGCGCTGCAGCGGGGAGGTCCCCGCCTCCTGGGCGAGCAGGAACGCGGTGCCGCACTGCGCCGCCGTCGCGCCCGCGTCCAGGACCCCGCCCACGCCGGCGGCATCCATGATCCCGCCGGCCGCCCACAGCGGGACGTCCCGTGCGGTCCCGGTCCCGACGGCGGCCCGCACCTCGGCGAGCAGGGTCATCAGGGGCGTGGTGCCGGGGGTGGCGGCGGGGTCGTGCACCGAACGGTGGCCACCGGCCTCCGGGCCCTGGACGCAGAGCACGTCCGCCCCGTGGTCGAGGGCGCGGACCGCCTCGGCGGCACTGGTCACGGTCACCCCCAGCACCGATCCGGCGGCGTGCAGGCGGTCGAACACGGACGCCGCGGGCAGGCCGAAGGTGAAGGTCACCAGCGGCCAGGCACCGGCCTCGGCCGCCTCGAGCTTGGCCTCCCAGCCGTCCATCGCGTCCGGGTCGAGGACCTCCGGGCCCGGCAGCTCCACGCCCAGGCGCCGGGCCTCGGCGAGCAGGCCGGACCGGTATCGGCGCACCGACTCCGCGCGCCGGCGCCGGGCCGGAGAACCGGGTGCCCTCCGGTCCCCGGGGACCGCCGTGTTCGCCGGTTCGGGGACGAAGAGGTTGACCCCGAAGACCGCGTGCTCCGTGCCCTCCAGGGCGCCACGGGTGCTGGCCACGTCCTGCACGAGCCGATCGACCGGACGCATCCCCGCCGCGAGGAAGCCGATCCCGCCCGCGCGGGTCACGGCGGCGGCGAGCTGCCACGTGGACGGGCCGCCGGCCATGGGCGCGGCGACGACGGCCCGGTCGCCCACCAGGGAGCCGACACCGCTCATCAGAGGATCCCGAGCCGGTTGGCGTCCGGGGAGACGCAGGCCATCGGGTCCACCGAGGCGGTCAGGGACGGGTGCCGGTTCAGCAGCGGCACAGTCCACTTCTCGCCCGGGTGCATGGTCTTCTCCCGGCCCTCCACGTTGAGGTTGATCGGCCGCGCCGACCCCTCCAGCAGCTCCAGCGTGATGCAGTACTGCGTGATGCGCACGCTCAACGGCTGCTTGCGGTAGCGGATGGTGAACTGCACGCCCGAGGCCTCCAGCGGCAACAGGGGGTGCAGCCAGAGGGTGTCCGAACGGGTCTCCACCCCGGCGTAGCACCGGATCACCATGTCCACGGTGCCGGCCATCGCGCCCAGGTGGATGCCCTCCCGGGTGGTGCCGCCCTGCGTGTCGGACAGGTCCGCCTCGAGGGCCTCCGCGAACAACCGCCAGGAACTGGAGCGGTCGGTGCGGGCGGCCACCCAGCCGTGCACCAGGCGGGAGAGCGTGGAACCGTGCGAGGTGCGGGCCAGGTAGTACTCGACCGTGGCGGAGAACTCCTCCGAGGTGAAGTGGTAGCCCATCCGGTGCAGGATGTCCTGGAGCTCCTCGGAGGAGAACAGGTAGGCGAGCATGAGCACGTCCGCCTGCTTGGAGAGCTTGTACCGGTTGGTCGAGTCGCCCTCGGCCTGCAGGATCAGGTCCAGCCGGCCGATGTTGCCGTACGTGTCCCGGTAGTGGTCCCAGTCGAACTCCTCGAGGTCCTCGTAGCCGTCGAACTGGCTCATCACCCCGCCCTCCTGGAAGGGCACCCGCAGTCTCAGGCTGATCTGCTCCCACAGGTCCAGCTCGTCCTGGAACACGTCCAGCCACTCGGTCAGCGGGTCGTCCAGACCGTCCAGCCACCGCACCAGGCGCACCGTCTCGGAGAGCACCCAGGACAGCAGCACGTTCGTGTAGGCGTTGTTCCGCAGTCCCGAACCGGGGGTGCCCGGGTAGCCGTCGTGGTACTCGTCCGGGCCCATCACCCCGTGGAGCTCGTACTGCCCCCGTTCCTCGTTGTAGTGGGTCATGGAGACGAAGAAGCGGCTGATCTCCACCAGCATCTCCGCCCCGTAGTCGGAGATGAAGGTGTGGTCCCGCGTGGCCTCGATGTAGCGCAGGACCGAGTACGCCACCGCGAGGGAGACGTGGCGCTGGTTGTGCGAATTGTCCGGCATCCACATCCTGGACCGCGGGTTCCACAGCTCGGTGGGCGTCTCCTCCCGCCCGTCCGAGCCGGACTGCCAGGGGAACATGGCGCCCTGGAAACCCTCCGCGCGGGCGTTGGCCCGGGCCTCGCCCAGGCGCCGGTAGCGGTACATCAGCAGTCCGCGCGTCAGCTCGGGACGGCGCAGGGTGAGCATCGGGTAGACGAAGATCTCGTCCCAGAAGACGTGGCCCCGGTAGCCCTCGCCGTGCAGGCCCCGGGCGCCGAGCCCGGCGTCCAGGTCCCGGCGGGAGCCGAAGGAGGTCTGCAGCACGTGGAAGGTGTGCAGGTTCAGGGCCAGCTGGTGGCGCTGGTTGGCGCCCAGGAACCCGTACAGGCCGCTGAAGGCCTCGGGCATGATCTCGGGCTGCTCCTGGATCGGTTCCAGCTTCACGGCGAAGCGGTTCCAGTTGATGCCCCACATCTCCTCGTGGTAGGTCAGCAGCTGGCGGAAGGAGCCGGTCCGCTCGATCCGCTTGGCCGCGTTGTGCCACACGGTGGAGACGGCGTGGTCATGCGTGTTGGACGCGGCCACGATCTTGTCGAACATCACCGGCACGCCCTCGGCCAGTTCGATCTCGATGTCGTGGCCGGCCACCATCGGGCCGAGCTCGACAGGGGTCCGGAGGGGCTCCGCGGCGTCCGCGGGGGACTGGAAGCGGGTGCGGGCGGCCATGGCCACGTGCACGCGGGACTGGGTGGTCACGGTCTCGAGCAGCACGGTCTCGCCGTCCAGTTCGCGGGACTGCACCGGCTCCCAGTGGTGGGCGGACAGCCCGCGGTCATCGGGCACGTTCTGGTTGGCCACCCGGCCGTCGACCATCGACCGGACCGTGGCGTGGCCGGACCAGTCCTCCGCCTCCACCGTCAGTTCCAGGGCCGCCAGGTGGTGACCGGCGAAGGACTGGAACTGCCGGGTGGTCACGCGCGTGGTGCGTCCGTGCCGGTCCCGGAACCGGGAGGTGCGGGACAGCAGGCCCCGGCGCAGGTCCAGCTCCTGGCGGTACGAGATCATGTCCGGGTTGCCCGGCAGCAGCTCGTCCCCGCCGGGCAGGGTCACCCGCATGTAGGTCCAGTCCGGGCTGTTGACCATGTGCTCGGTCTCCACCGTGCGGCCCTGGACCGTGGACTCCAGCCGGTTGAAGATCCCGGCCAGGTAGGTGCCCGGGTAGTGGAGGGCGTCGGCGGTGGTGCCGGGGACGGACCCGCGGGTGCCCCAGTAGCCGTTGGCCAGGGTGCACAGCGCCTCCCGGGTGCCCTCCTCGGCCGGGTCGTAGTCGTCGTAGGCGAGCACCCAGGCCGGGTCGAACGGGCGGGTGGTGCGCTGGTCCAGCTGCAGCTCGGTGAAGTCCTCCACCACGACGTCGGCCCCGGCCTGCTTGAGGCGCCCGGGATCCTGCGCCCGGTCCACGCCGACCACCAGCCCGAAGCCACCGTCACGTGCCGCCTGGACCCCGGAGGCGGCGTCCTCGAGCACGATCGCGTCAGCGGGCTCGACCCCGAGCTCCTGGGCCGCGAGGTGGAACATGGCCGGGTCCGGCTTGCCGGGCAGTCCCAGCTCGAGCGCCGTGTTGCCGTCCACCACCACGTCGAACAGCCGCTGGACGTGTCCGGCGCTGAGCACCGGCGTCGAGTTCCGGGAGGAGGTCACCAGCGCGGTGGGCACCGCCTCGTAGCGCAGTCGCGTGAGCAGCTCGAGGGCCTCGGGGAAGACCCGGACACCGTCCCGGGCCAGCACGGCCTCGAAGAAGCCCTGCTTCTTCGCCGCGAGGGCCTGGACGGTGAGGTGCCCGTCCCGGCCGGGCGCCGCCGTCGGGCCCGCCGCCGGTGCCACGGGGACCGGCTCACCGTCCGGGCCGAGGAGCCCGGCGGCCTCCGGGACGACCAGGCCGCGCGAGGCGAAGAACGAGCGGACCCCGTCCTCGCGGGGCCTGCCGTCCACGTGGGCGAGGTAGTCGCTCGCGGCGTCGAAGGGACGCAGGCAGGCCGGGTCGGCCTGCACCGCGGCGATGTTCTGCGGCAGCGCCCCCACCGCACTGATGGAGGAGTCGAACAGGTCCTTCCACGCCTGGGCATGCACCCCGGCGGTGTCCGTGACCACGCCGTCCATGTCGAAGATCACGGCCCGGAAGTGGCGGAGCGTGTGACGTCGGGCCGGCCCGGTCAGGGTGACGGGCTTGGTCAGGGGGTGCATGCGGTCTTCCTGTTCCTCGGATGGTCCTCGGACGGTCGTGTGGACGGATGGCCCGCGGGGGAGCCTTGCGGGTCATGCTAGCGACGGGACCTTGCGGCGCGGTGGGCTGCCGGTGAAAGGGTGGCCGGAATCACCGGGGCCGGTGGGTGCGATCACCGGATCCGGGGGGCGCGGCCGGGCGGGCGGCGCGGCGGGTCAGTCCCGCCGCCGCAACTGCACGAGCACCTCGTAGTGTCCGGTCTGCGGGAACATGTCCAGCAACCGGGCCCGGACCGGGACGTGTCCGGGCATCCGCGCCAGGTCCCTCGCGAGCGTGGTCGCGTTGCAGCTGGAGTACAGCACGTGGGGGACGCCCGAGGTCTCCAGCCAGCCGGCCAGGTCCTCGCCGATGCCGCGCCGGGGCGGATTGACCACCACGGCGTCCGGCAGCCCGTCCGGCCGGTGTGCCGGGTCCGTGGCGTCCCCGACGGCGAAGCGCACCCGGTCCTGGACCCCCAGTTCCCCGGCGGTCATCCGGGCGGCGGCGACGGCGTCCGCGCTGGTCTCCAGGCCCCACACCTGCCGCGGGGCGCCTGCGGGCAGCGGGCCGTCGCCGTGCCGGACCTCGGCGAGCTGGAAGCCGAAACCGCCCACGCCGCAGTACAGGTCCCACACGCTGGCGGCGTCCGTGGTGTCCAGCCAGGCGGAGGCCTCGGCGTAGAGGCGGGCGGCCACGGCCGTGTTGGTCTGGAAGAAGCCCTGTGGGCGCAGGTGCAGCGGGACGCCGTTCAGGCGCATGGTCAGGGTCTGGTCCCCGGCCAGGTGGATCTCCTCCTCGCCCTCGAGCAGCGCCTGGTGCTGCGGGAGGATGTTGGCGGTGACCACCTCGGCGTGCGGCAGGGCCCTGAGCAGTGCGGGGATGGCGCGGCGCAGGGCCGGGAGCTGGTCCGTGGAGCGCAGCACGAAGCGGATCATCAGCCCGCCGTCCGGGGAGAGGGTGGTGATGACGTGCTTGAGCTCGCCGCTGCGGGACCCCACGTCGTAGGGGGTGAGCCCGGCGGCGGTGATGACGGCGGCCAGGTGCGGGAAGGTGGCGCCGAGGGCGGGTTCGTAGAGTCCGCAGTCGCGCAGGTCCACCCCCCGGCCGTCGTGGTGCCTCGGGTGCTGGCGGGGGTCCAGGATGCCCAGCCGTGGGCGGGCGGCGGTGCCCGTGACGACCATCTTGGCCTTGTTGCGGAAACCCGACTCGGCCGAGGCGACCGGGTCCAGCCAGAGGTCCGTGCCGTCCGGGGCCTCGGTCCCGGCCACCGGGTCCAGCAGGGCCCGCACCCCGGCCTGCTTGTCCGCCAGTTGCCGGGGGTAGGGAACGCCCATCAGCGGGCAGGACCGGCACTCGCCGGCGTCGAAGTGGGGGCATTGCATGGTGCCCCCAAGGGTACCGGGGTGGGAGGCCTCAGTACTCGGTGCGCGGGCGCAGGTCGGGACGGTCCAGGCGGTCCGCGATCTGCACCAGGGCGTCCTCCGCGGCGGAGGCCAGCACGGAGTCCGGGTCCATGAGCAGCCCGTTCAGGGCCCGGGCGGCGCTCTCCCGGCCCACCGCCCCGAGGGCCTGGGCGGCGGCGCTGCGCACGCGCGGGTCCGGGTCGGCGAGCAGCCGCTCGAGCGGGCCGGCGGCCTCGGTGATGCCCTGCGCGGCGGCCACCCGGCAGCTCGCCTCACGGACCTGCCGGTCGTCGCTGTCCAGTCCCGCCAGCACGGCGGCGGGCCGGGCCGGGGCGCGCGCGGGCAGGTCCCGTGCACCCGGCAGGTTCACGTCCCAGTCTCGGGTGTCCATCAGTCCTCCTCCAGGAGATGGTTGGGCAGCCGGTTGCCCGGGGCCCGGCCGCGGATGGCCAGCAGGTCACGGGCGTGCTGCCACAGGCGACGGTCCTCCTCGGTGACGGGCACCCAGGGGGTCACGGGCACGGAGGTGCCCTCGTCGTCACGGGCCACCATCACGGTGATGCAATTGGTGGTCAGGTGCAGTTCGGTGCCCTTGGGATCCCCGGAGCGGACCTCCACGGCGATGTGCATGCCCTTGTTGCCCGTGTAGATCAGGCGTGCCTCCACCTCCACGAGGTCCCCGATGTGCAGGGGCTGCAGGAAGCGGATGCCCCCGGAGAACACCGCCACGGTGTCCCGCCCGCAGTACCGGGAGGAACATAGGTAGGCGGCCTGGTCGATCCACTCCATGACGATCCCGCCGTGGACCTTGCCACCCCAGTTGACGTCCGTGGGCACGGCCAGGAAGCGCAGGACCACCTTCTCGGCCGTCCCGGCGTCCGTGTACGTCTGCTTCTTCAGCTCGGCGCCGATCTCGTCCCGGACCGGGATGCGGGAGACGGCGTAGTCCCGGGCGAGCTGCTGTTCCAGCGTGCGGGGCACGAACTCCGGGACCGGGGTGGAGTGTCCGGCACCGTCCACCGCCACGAAGATCACGAGGCAGCGGGCGCGTTCCTCGAGGTGCCCGGTCTTCGGGTCCCCGGAGCGGACCATGGTGTTGATGTGCATCGAGCTGCGGCCGGTGTAGAGCACGGTGGCGGTGATCTCGACCATCTCGCCGACCTGCACCGGATCGTGGAAATGGATGTTCCCCACGTAGGCCGTCACGCAGTAGGAACCGGACCACGCGGTGGCCGCGGCGAACGCGGCCTTGTCGATCCACTCCAGGACCCGTCCGGCGTCCACCGTCCCGGCGTGGCCCCGGTCCGTGGGGGCGGCCAGGAAGCGCAGGGTCATCTCGTGCCGGCGCTCGCCGACGGGTGCGGCCGGATGCGGGGCGGTCTCCATGACCTCCATTCTGCCGTGGAGCGCCGTGTCCGGCCGAACGTGAATGCCCGCCGGCCCGCCCCGCACACCTGCCTCCGGTTCCGCTGGGTGAGAATGGCGGCAACGTGGCGTATGTCACGGGTGCTAGTTTCGTGTCATGCCCCGAAGTTCCGTCGCCCTCCAGTTCCGTGCCGAGGCCTATGACCACCCGGACGGCTCGGTCGACGCCGGAACCGTGATGACCTGGATCGACAAGACGGCCTACGCCGCGGCCGCCAGCTGGTCCGGTGGTGACGTGGTGGGCTCCTACGTGGGGAACATGCACTTCGCCAACCCGGTGCCCGTGGAGACCCGCGTGATCGTCGAGGCCCGCGTGGTGTACACGGGCCGGACCTCGGTGCACGTGCAGACCCGTGTGGTCCTGCCGGACACCCGGGACCAGCACGGCAAGGCCGTGGTGTGCACCGAGTGCGTCATGGTCTACGTGGCCGTGGACGACGCCGGTGGGCCGGTGCCCGTCCGTCCGTGGGAACCGAGCACCCCGGAGGAGCTGGAGCGCGCGCGGCTGGCCAGGGTCCGCGGCACCATCCGCCGTGAGGTGGAGGAGGCCATGGTCTCCGCCCCGCCCCCGGAGGGGGAGCTGACCGCCGAGACCGTGGTGTTGCGCTTCGTGGCCAACACCCGGGAGGTCTACCCCGGGGAGAAGGTCCAGGCCGGTGCCGTGATGCGCTGGATCGACGAGGCCGCCAACGTCTGCGCCTCCCGCTGGTCCGGACTGCCGGTCGTGGCGGTCTTCGCCGGCGGCGTCCGCTTCTACCAGCCGGTGCGGGTGGGGGACCTGGTGGAGATCGAGGCCCGCCTGGTCCACACCTCGGCACGCTCCATGCACGTCTCCATCCGCGCCCGGGCCGGGGACCGCCGCGAGCGCGAGCCCAAGCTGATCGCCCACGGGCTCACCGTGATGGTCTCGACCGGGACCAACGGCAAGGCCGTGCCGGTCAAGCAGTGGCGCGCGGTGACCGAACAGGACCAGTCCCTGGAGCGCAGGGCGCTGGAACTGGTCGGCCTGCGCAACAAGGCCTCCCACGAGTGGGCCGGGGGCTGACGCCCCGGGGCCTGTCCCGTCCCGCGGCGCGTTGCCTACACTGCACTGACCATGGACACCCAGCCGACACCTGACCAGCCGTGGGACCGGACCGTCCTGTGCACCACCTGCGGGGTGGAACACGACCCGGACGCCCTGCCCGGGACGTGCGCGATCTGCGCCGACGACCGCCAGTGGGTCCCGGCCGACGGCCAGCGCTGGACGACCGTGGGCGCCCTGCGCGCCGGCGGTGCCCGCGTGCAGCCGGCCCCGCTGGAGCCGGGACTCTGGGCGCTGCCGGTGCGCGGCGGGGCCGGGATCGGTCAGCATGCCAAGCTGCTGACGACGCCGGCCGGGAACCTCCTGGTGGACGTCCCCGCCCACATCGACCGGGCGGCCGTGGACGCGGTGGCCGGCCTCGGCGGGCTGGCCGGGATCATCGCCTCCCACCCGCACATGTACGGGGTCCAGTCGGACTGGTCCGAGGCGTTCGACGGCGTGCCGGTCTACGTCTCCGCGCCCGACGCCGCGTGGCTGGCCCGGCGGCCGGGGAACCTCGAGCTGTGGTCCGGGACGATCGAGCCCCTGCCCGGGGTCACGGCCTCCCAGCCCGGTGGCCACTTCCCGGGCAGCGTGGTGGTGCACTACACCGCTGAGGACGGGCGGGGGGTGCTGCTGGCCGGGGACACCGTGGGCGTGGCGCGGGACCGGGCCTGGACCACGTTCATGCGGTCCTTCCCGAACTACCTGCCCCTGTCCGGGCAGGTGGCGCTGCGGATCGCCGACCACCTGGACCGGTACGACTACGACCGGCTCTACGACAACTTCACCGGCTGCATCACCGCGGAGGCCCGCGCCGTGGTGCACCGCTCCGCGCGGCGCCACGCGGACTGGGCCGAGGGCCGCTGCGACCACCTGACCTGATCCCCTCCCCGCCCGGGGCCGCGGCGCGCACCCCGCGCCCCTGCGGCCGGGTGATTCCGATCCTGCGGGATCCCTCCCGGCGGGCCCGCGCCGGCCCCGGTGGCGAACCGGGTAGGGCATGATGGACCACGGACCATTCCGGTCCCCGACCTCCCGCCACCCCGTCACGGCCCTGGCGCGCGGTCACGGGGTCCCGTCACGGTCCCCGCCACCCTCGTCCGTCGAAGCGGATCCTTCGCGGACCCCTCTATGACCCGGGAGTGAACCGTGCTCTGGAAACTCGTCCGGCACTACGGCAGGCCCTACTGGCGCTCCGTCGTAGCGGTCCTGGTGCTGCAACTGGCCGCCACCCTGGCCACGCTGTACCTGCCGAGCCTGAACGCCGACATCATCGACGACGGCATCGCCCGGGGCGATACCGGCTACATCTGGCGGACCGGGGCGGTGATGCTCGGCGTCGCCATCGTCCAGGTGGCCACGGCGATCGCCGCCGTCTGGTTCGGCGCCCGCGTGGCGATGGCCCTCGGCCGGGACGTCCGCAAGGCCGTGTACTCCCAGGTGGACGGGTTCTCCGCCGAGGAGGTCGGACGCTTCGGTGCGCCCACCCTCATCACCCGCGGCACGAACGACGTCCAGCAGGTGCAGATGGTCGTGCTCATGGCGCTGAACTTCATGGTCATGGTCCCGATCATGTCCATCGGCGGCATCATCATGGCGATCCAGGAGGATCCCGGCCTGTCCTGGCTCGTGTGGGTCTCGGTTCCCCTCCTGCTGGTCATCGTCGGCCTGCTCGTGCGCACCCTCATGCCGTTGTTCGAGCGGATGCAGGACAACATCGACGGCGTGAACGGCGTGATGCGCGAACAGATCATGGGCATCCGCGTGGTCCGCGCCTTCGTCCGGGAACGCCACGAGGCCCAGCGGTTCACGGACGCCAACGCCGCGCTGACGGACACCTCGGTCCGGATCGGCCGGCTGTTCGTCCTGATGGGCCCGGTCATCACCATGGTCCTGCACCTGGCCACCGCCGCCGTGCTCTGGTTCGGCGGCCTGCGCGTGGACCAGGGACTCGTGGAGGTCGGCGCCCTGACCGCGTTCATGCAGTACCTCCTGCAGATCCTCATGGCCGTCATGATGGGCACCTTCATGTTCATGATGCTCCCGCGGGCCGTCGTCTGTGCCCGGCGGATCGGTGAGGTGCTGTCCACCTCCGGCTCGCTCCGGGAACCGGTCGCCCCCAGGGTGCCCGAGCGCCAGGAGGGCCGGGTGGAACTGCGCGATGTCCGCTTCGCCTACCCGGGTGCGGAGTCGCCCGTGCTGGACGGCATCTCCTTCATCGCAGAGCCGGGCCGCACGACCGCGATCATCGGCTCCACCGGCTCGGGCAAGTCGACGCTGGTGAACCTCATCCCCCGGCTCTACGACGCCACCGGCGGAGAGGTCCTCATCGACGGGGTGCCGGTGACCGAGCAGGCCAGGGCCTCGCTCACAGCGGCCGTGGGGCTGGTCCCCCAGAAGCCGTTCCTGTTCTCCGGGTCCGTGGCGGACAACCTCCGGTTCGGCAACCCAGACGCCACGGACGCCGAGCTGTGGGCGGCCCTGGACACGGCCCAGGCCACGGAATTCGTCCGGGACCGCACGACGGGGGAGGGGGAGGCGGCCCGCACCGGACTGGACTCCGCCATCTCCCAGGGCGGCACCAACGTCTCCGGGGGCCAGCGCCAGCGCCTGTGCATCGCCCGGGCGCTCGTGGCCCGGCCCCGGGTCTACGTGTTCGACGACTCGTTCTCGGCGCTCGACGTCACGACCGACGCCCGGCTGCGCCAGGCCCTGACCGGGTACACCCGGGGGGCCACCACGATCATCGTGGCCCAGCGCGTCTCCACCATCACCGACGCCGACCAGATCCTGGTCCTGGACGAGGGCCGGATCGTCGGCCGCGGCACCCATGAGGAACTGCTCGCGACGTCGGAGACCTACCGGGAGATCGTGGACTCCCAGATCAGTGCGGAGGAAGTGGCATGAGCGCGGACCGAGCGAACCGGAAGAGGGGCCGGAGGGCCCTGCGCGCGACGGACCGCCGGGGGCAGGGTGCCGACGACGCCGGCGCGATCACGGACGAGGAGATCGCCGAGCTGCAGGACAGCGTGGGACCCGACGAGTGGGGCGGCACCTCGGCTCCCCGCAGGGCCAAGGCGTTCTGGCCCTCGGCCAAGCGCCTGTTCGCCACCTTCGGGCCCGAGCGGACCGGCATGACGCTGGTCGTGGTGCTGGTCGTCGTGGCCGTGGTCTTCAACGTCTGGGCCCCCGCCATCCTCGGCGACGCGATGAACGTGATCTTCGGTGGCCTGGTCTCAGCCCAGATGCCGGCCGGCATGACCGCCGAACAGGTCATCGACGGGCTGCGCGCCACTGGCCAGGCCCAGGCGGCGGACATGCTGTCCGGGATGGACTTCGTGCCCGGCCAGGGCATCGACTTCGCGGAACTGGCCCGGCTCATCCTCATCGTGCTCGGCATGTACGTGGTGGCCCAGCTGTTCATGTGGCTGCAGGGGCGGGTCCTGAATGACATCGTCATGCGCGTGGTCTACCGGTTGCGCCAGGACATCGAGGCCAAGGTCAACCGCCTGCCGCTGAGCTACTTCGACACCCGGCAGCGCGGTGACCTGCTGTCCCGGACGACCAATGACGTGGACAATGTCCAGCAGGCCATGCAGCAGGCGTTCGCCACCCTGGTCTACTCGGCGCTGACGATCATCGGCATCGTCATCATGATGTTCTGGCTGTCCTGGCAGCTGGCGCTCATCGCGTTGGTCGCGCTCCCGTTGTCCGGCGTGGTGGTGGGAATCATCGGGTCGAAGTCGCAGAAGCTGTTCACCGCGCAGTGGAAGAACACCGGCCGGCTCAACGGCCACATCGAGGAGTCCTTCACGGGGCACGAGCTGGTGACGGCGTTCGGCCGCCAGCAGGACATGGGCGCCCGCTTCGACGAGCGCAACGAGGAGCTCTACGAGGCCTCGTTCCGGGCGCAGTTCTACTCCGGGATGATCATGCCGATCATGCAGTGGGTGAACTACCTCGGCTACGTGGGCATCGCCGTGGTGGGCGGTCTGCGGGTGGCCACGGGCCAGATGACCCTCGGCGCCGTCACGGCGTTCATCCAGTACTCGCGGGAGTTCAACCAGCCGCTGGGCCAGGTGGCGGGCATGTCCAACATGCTCATCTCCGGCGTGGCCTCCGCCGAGCGGATCTTCGAGCTGCTCGACGCCGAGGAACAGGACCCGGACCTGGCCGACCAGGAACGCGCGGGCACCCTGGACCCGGCCGGGCGCCGGCCGGCGGACCTGGCCCGGCCGGTGCTCGGGCGGATCGAGTTCGACCACGTGTCCTTCTCCTACACCCCGGAGAAGCCGCTCATCACGGACCTGTCCCTGACCGCCGAGCCCGGCCACACCATCGCCATCGTCGGGCCCACCGGTGCCGGGAAGACCACGCTGGTGAACCTCATCATGCGGTTCTACGAGATCGACGCCGGCGCGATCCGCCTCGACGGCGTGGACATCCGCTCCCTGCAGCGGAGCGTGCTGCGCGGCCAGGTGGGCATGGTGCTGCAGGACGCCGTCCTGTTCGGCGGGACCATCCGGGAGAACATCCGGTACGGGCGGCTGGACGCCACGGACGAGGAGGTCGTGGCCGCGGCGCGGGCCACGTTCGTGGACCGCTTCGTGCACACCCTGCCGGACGGCTACGACACGGTCATCGAGGACGAGGGCGCCAACGTCTCCGCCGGGGAGCGCCAGCTCATCACGATCGCCCGCGCCTTCCTGGCCGATCCCGCCCTGCTGATCCTGGACGAGGCCACCTCGTCCGTGGACACCCGGACCGAGGTGCTGGTCCAGGAGGCCATGGCGGCGCTGCGGACCGACCGGACCTCGTTCGTCATCGCCCACCGGCTGTCCACCATCCGCGACGCGGACGTGATCCTGGTGATGGAGCACGGGGACATCGTGGAGCAGGGCTCCCACGATCAGCTGCTCGCCGCCGGGGGCGCCTACCACCGGCTGTACATGTCCCAGTTCACCGCGGGCGTGGACCTCGATGCCGAGACGGAGGCGCTCTCGCCGGGCACCGGCGCCCTCCCGGTCAGCGGCGAGGGGACGGTCCCGGCCGGCACCGGGCCGGTTCCCGTGGTGACCGGTCCGGTTCCCGTGGTGACCGGGCCGGTTCCCGTGGTGACCGGTCCCGTACCCGTGGTGACGGACCCCGAGCCGGACGAGTCCGGGATCCGCGACCGGTGAGGGCACCGGACGGGGAAGCGGCCTCGGCGCACCGGGCCCCGGACGCCCCGGGCGCCCCGGGCGCGGACTCGGCCCGTCCCGGGACCACCGTCCGGTTGGGCGTGCTGATCCGGGCGGACGTGTCCGCTCCGGCGCAGGAGGGAACCCTGGCCGCGGAACTCGAGGACGGGCTGGCAGCCGCCTACCCGGGGTTGTCGTGGCAGGTCCAGGTGGAGCGGGGACACCTCGGGGATTCCGAGGACGAGGACTCGCTGGACCTTCTCGAGTCCACGCGGGACCGCATGCTCGACCGGGACTGGGACCTGGCGGTCGGCGTGTGCCAGGAGCCGTTGCGGCAGGGCCGGCACTCGCTGACCGCGCAGGTCTCCCCCGCGCACTCAGCCGGGGTCGTGTCCCTGGACCTGGCGGGGGTGGGTGTCGCGGACGCCGTGCGTGACGTCGTCGCACGGATCCTCGGCCTGGACCCGGACGAGGGTGGTCCCTCGCCGCAGCAACTGCGGTCCGCCGTGGACGCGGCGCGCCAGCTGGCCACGGACGTCGAGGACCGCGGCGCCGAGAACGGTGGACTGTTCGCCTGGCGGGTGGGGTCCTCGAACGCCCGGCTGCTCCTCGGCACCATCCGGGCCAACCGGCCGTGGCTGCTCGCCGCGAGCCTGTCCCGCTCGCTGTCCGCGGCCCTGGCGACCGGCGCGCTGACCCTCATCACCACCGACCTGTGGCTGCTCTCGGCGGAGTACGACGGGCTGCAGATGGCGCTCGTGGGCGCCGTGGCCGTCCTGTCCGTGACGGTGTCCCTCGTGGTGGGCGCGAACCTGTGGGAGAGGCCGCGGCGCCGCGCCGAACGTGAGCAGGTCGCCGTGTTCAACATCGCCACGGTCTCCTCCGTGCTGATCGGGGTGGTGGTGCTGCACGTGGGTCTGTTCGCGGCGGCCCTGGCCGGCGCCTTGCTGCTGGTGGACCCCGACGTGTTCGCGGAGGTCACGGGAGACCCCGCGCACTTCCCCCAGTACCTCAAGCTCGCCTGGTTCGTGGGCGGGCTGGCCACGATCGGCTCGGCGCTCGGGGCCGGGCTCGAGGAGGACGACGACGTCCGTGCCGCGATCTTCACCCGCGGCAGCGCCTGACCTCCCGGGGCCCGCCGATAGCATGGCCTCATGACCCAGGACCCGCGGCAGGCACCGCAGTACCAGCACTCCGCCCCGCCGCCGGGCCCGCAGTCCGCCGCGCAGGACATCCCGCCCGGGTGGCCGAAGCGGGGACAACGGTACGGTCACCCCGGATCCGGCCCCCGCACCGCCGGGATGCCGGGTGCTCCGTCCGCCCCCGGTGCCCTCTCCGTCCCGGGTGCCCCGTCCGGTGTCCAGCCGGCCCACGGCGGACCGGGCGGCATCCCCCCGGGCTGGCCGGGACGGGCACAGCGCGAGCGGATCGTGCTGGACCCGGGACCCTTCACGTGGATGGACCTGGCCACGGTCCTGGCGTACGTGCTGATCTTCATCCTGGGCGGCGCGGCGGTCGTGGCCCTGGTCCCGGGGTTCATGGACCGGTTCACGGACGCGGACGGCACCGTCAACACGGCCTCGTTCACCTTCGCCGTGAACCTCATCTCCTACGCAGTGCTCTCCGCGCTGGTGCTCATCGCCTGCTGGCGGCCGTTCGTGCGGTCCTTCCAGACCTTCCGGGACCGGGGCTGGCTGAAGGCGGGCCTCATCCCGGGCGTCTGGCTCGCGTGCATCATGGTCAACGCCCTCGTGGTGTTCGCGGCCGGCGAGCCGATCAAGAGCGCCAACCAGCTGGCCATCGAGGAGATGACCACCCAGGTCGACTTCCTGCCCATGCTCCTGGTGACCGTGCTGATGGCACCCCTCGTGGAGGAGTACATCTTCCGGCACCTGATGATCGGCAAGCTCTCCCGGTACATCAACGTCTGGGTCTGCGTGGCGATCTCCATGGTGCTGTTCGCGATGATCCACTTCATCAGCACGGGCTTCCAGTTCAACCCCGTGGAGGTCGTCCCCTACCTGACCCTGGCGGCGGCCATCTGCGTGACCTACGTCCTCACGGGCAGGTCACTGGCGTTCGTGGTGATCCTGCACGTGTTCAACAACCTCGTCTCGATCGTGGTGGCCTACACGCTGCTGCCGCTCGTCAGCTGAGCGACCATGACCACCGCCGAGGGCCCATGACCACCCGGGACACCGAGCGCCCCGGACTCCGGGCGGCCCCGCGCGACCCCCGTCCGGTCTCGCGGCAGATCCTCGCCCTGGCCGTCCCTGCCTTCGGGGCCCTGCTGGCCGAGCCGCTGTTCCTGCTCGCCGACACCGCGATCATCGGCCACCTCGGCGTGGCGCAACTGGCCGGCGTGGGGGTGGGGACCACCATCCTGCACACCGTGACCGGGCTGATGATCTTCCTGGCCTACTCGACCACCCCGGCGGTGTCCCGCTTCATGGGCGCGGGCAACCGGCGCGCGGCCATGGACCGCGGGCGCGACGGCGTCTGGCTGGCCCTGCTGCTCGGCCTCGCCCTGGCGGTGGCCGGCTGGGTCACCGCCGCGCCGCTGGCCGGGCTGGTCGGCGCGGACGGGGCGGTCCAGGAGCACGCGGTGGCCTACCTGCAGTGGTCCATGCCGGGTATCCCGGCCATGCTCGGCGTGCTCGCCGCCACCGGCATCCTGCGCGGACTGCTGGACACCCGGACGCCCCTGATCGTGGCCGGGGTGGGCTTCGGCCTCAACATCGGGCTGAACTTCCTCATGGTCTACGGCCTCGGACTGGGCGTGGCGGGGTCCGCGGCGGGCACCTCGATCGTGCAGTGGGGGATGTTCGCCGTCTACCTGGCCGTGCTGCTGCCCAGGTTCCGTGCCGCCGGGACCGGCCTGGCGCCGTCGTGGGCGGGTATGCGGGCGACCGCGCAGGTGGGCTCCTGGCTGCTGTTGCGCACCGCGAGCCTGCGGGTGGCCATCCTGGCCACCGTCATGGCCGCCACGGGACTGGGCGTGGCCACGCTGGCCGCGCACCAGCTCGTGTTCACCGTCTACTCCACCCTGGCCTTCGCCCTCGACGCCCTGGCGATCGCCGCCCAGGCGCTCATCGGACGGGAGCTGGGCGCCGGCCGCAGGGACGAGGCGCGCGCCCTGACCGGCACCATGGTCCGGTGGAGCCTGTGGTTCGGGCTGGTCACCGGCCTGCTGCTGGCGGTGCTGGCCTGGGTGCTGCCGCCGTTGTTCACGCCGGATCCGGCGGTGCGGGCCGCGGCCACCGCGGGCCTGCTGGTGCTCGCGGCGTCGCAGCCGGTCAGCGGGTTCGTGTTCGTCCTGGACGGCGTGCTCATCGGGGCCGGCGACGCCCGCTACCTGGCCCTGGTCGGCGTCGTGAACCTGGTGGTGTACCTGCCCGCGCTCGCCGGACTGGCGTGGCTCGCCTCGGGTGCGGCGCAGGGTGGCCAGGCCCCCGGTGCCGGCGTCCAGCTCGCGCTGCTGTGGGCCGGTTTCGCGGGGGTCTTCATGGGAGCCCGCGCCGTGACGCTCGGGCTGCGGGCGCGTTCCGACGCGTGGATGCGCACCGGCGAGCAGTGAGGGCGGACCGGCCACGGCCGGCCCGTTCCGGCACCCGGCCTAGAATGGACGGGTGCCTGCCGCAAAAGCCCCCGTCGAGACCGCCGCGATCATGTGGAAGCCGATCCTCGTGCGCGCCCTCATCGCCGCGATCTTCGGCCTGACCACCATCTTCCTGCAGGAGCCGGGTCTGGGCGTGCTGAAGTATGGCCTGGCCGCGTACTTCGTGTTCTCCGGCTCGGGGCTGTGGGAGTACCTGCGCCGCGAGCCCGTGCCCGCGGGCATGCGCGGTCCGCTGTCCATCGCCGCGGCCGTGTTCATGGTCGGCGCGATCGCCCTGCTCTTCGCCGGCACGGCGTTCGTCGCCGGCCTGATCGCCGCGGTCGCGCTCATCGGGTCCGGCCTCGCCGAGGTGGTGGCCTGGGCGCGGTACCGCAGGGAGTTCGTGCCCGCGCGCGACCAGCTCTACACGGGCGGCGTCGGCATCCTGTCCGGCATCGGCCTGCTGATCTTCCTGCACCTGGACCCGCACGGGATGCTCGGCATCGTCGGCGGCGGGGCCATCGTCATCGCCGTGCTCCTGGCCATCTCCGGCT
Source organism: uncultured Citricoccus sp. (assembly GCF_937871995.1). Lineage (NCBI taxonomy): Bacteria > Bacillati > Actinomycetota > Actinomycetes > Micrococcales > Micrococcaceae > Citricoccus > uncultured Citricoccus sp. The sequence continues at coordinate 150,069 of NZ_CALMQR010000054.1, forward strand.
TCGGCTTCCGGCACGACGCCGGCCCGGCCGCCCGCGAGGCCGCCGAGCCCCGGGCCCCGCGCAGGTAGGGGCCGGTTTCCCGGTCCTGGGTCGAGAGGTTTCTCTACACCCCGTAGAATGGACGGGTGCGCCGCGGCCCCGCACGGCCGCCGTACCGGAACCCGTAGACCAGGAGAACAGTTCGTGAGCACGCCCAGCACCGGCCCGCAGTCCCGGGACCCCCGTCAGTCCGGGGCCCGGAAGGACGAGGGCAAGCCCGGGTTCCTGGCCTCGATCAAGGGACCGCTCGTCTTCTCCTTCGCCCTGGCCGTCATCGGCGGCGCGGTCGCCATGTTCACCGCCTCCGGGGGCTCGGACAACCCGGTGCGCGTGGACATCGCGTTGATCGCCTTCGGCGTCTTCTTCATCGTGTCCCTCGTGGTGGTGGCCATGCTGCAGCTGGCCGCCAAGGACAACCCGGAGCACCTGTCCCAGGGTTCCGGGGTGCACCGATCCTCGGAGGAACTGCACCAGCAGGCCGTGGCCCGGCGCAAGGCCGAGGCGCGCCGCAGGCGCGAGGAGGCGGCCGGTCGCGCCGCCTCCGACGAGGGCCCCGGGGCCGGTTAGGCCCTCCGCGCCTGCGCGCCGCGGCCGACGCCGGCCGGCGTCGACGCCGCGGACATCACCCGGCGGTGTGCCCGCGGCGTCCCCGCACTACTTCTTGTGCTTCTTGGACTTCTTCTTGCCCTTGTCCTTCTTCGCCTTCTTGCCGGGCTTCGTCCCCTCCCCGTCCGGGGCCCTGTCGCGGACCGCGTCCTGCTGCACGGCCCGGTCCGAGGACACCGCACCGGTCTCCTCGCCCCCCGTCTCGGCCGCCCGGCGCGCCCGGTAGGCACGGACATGGGCCCGGTTGGCGCAGTTGGCCTCATCGCAGAACTGCTTGGAGCGATTGCGGGTCAGGTCCACGAAGGCGTTGTCGCACGCCTCCCCGGAACAGGTCCGCAGCCGGGTGAGCTCCCCGGCCAGCGCCACGTCGGTCAGTGCCAGTGCGAAGGCGGTGGACAGCTCCTTCTCCGCGGGATCGCCCTCGCGTCCGGCGTCCAGGACCGCCGGGGTCCGGGCCGGGGAACCCGCCGCCGGCCCGCCCGCCGCGTGCGGCGCCGTGGCCGCGGTGCCCGGCCTCTCGCCGTCGGGCCCCCCGGGCAGGATCAGCTGCACGGGGCCGGCGGCGGAGAGCAGGTGGTTGATGCCCGCCAGGGCGGCCCCGGCGTCCTCGGCGGCGGCATCGTGCCAGATGCCGGCGATGGCGGCCCGCAATTTGCGCACCGAGCGCAGGGTGGCGCTGGAGGAGGGCTCGGCGCCGGCGGGGCGGGCCTCGCCGGCGTGGGGGGACACGTCGGCGAGGATGTCGGCCAGGTGCTGTTCGTCGAGTCGTTCGGGAAGGGTCTGGCCGCCGTGGTCACCGGCGGCGGTATTGGCAAGGGCTGCGGCCTGAGTGAGACGGCGCGTGGTGTTGGGGGAGAACATTTCAGCACTGTACTTTCGGTTGATCCTGTAGGACAGAATTCGTCCCCGCCGGTGGCCGGCGGGGTGCGGAGGGTGCCCGCCCGGGGCCGTCCGGAGGGGCTGTTGGGGCGGGTCGGGGCCGGGTCCGGGAGATCATCAGCCCACTGACGACATATCCCGCCACAGGTGACGGGCGGTACGGTGCGCTGGGGTATCTTTGCTCGGAGTCCACCCCGGCCCGCCCGTGGGAACACCCGGGTCGCGGTGCGGCAGTGCCGCCGCCGCACACAGTCCAAGGAGCCTTGATGAGCACTGAGCAGAACACGTCCGAGACCAAGTCCGCCGGCCACGTCATCGTGGACACGCTGGAGGCCCACGGCGTGAAGCGCGTCTATTCGGTGCCCGGGGAGAGTTACCTGGACGTGCTGGACGGCCTGCACAACTCCTCCATCGAGAACGTGATCTGCCGCCACGAGGGCGGGGCCGCCTACATGGCCGAGGCCGACGGCAAGATGAACCCGGTCCCGGGCATCGCCATGGTCACCCGCGGCCCCGGTGCCGCGAACGCCCACGTGGGCCTGCACACCGCCTGGCAGGACTCCACCGCGATGGTGCTGTTCGTGGGCCTGATCCCCTTCGAGCACCGCGGCAAGGAGGCGTTCCAGGAGTTCGACCCGCAGATGTGGTTCGAGTCCGGCGCCAAGCGCGTGATGACCCTCGACCACGCCAGCCGCGCCTCCGAGATCGTCGCCGAGGCCATGTTCGCCGCCAGCTCCGGCCGTCCCGGCCCGGTCATCGTCGGCCTGCACGAGGACGTCATCAAGGAGCAGGTCGACGCCACGCTGCACCCCTGCATCCCGGTGGCCCCCGGCGGCATGACCGTCGAGGACTGGAAGTCGCTCCACGACGCACTGCAGGAGGCGGACAAGCCGCTGTTCATCACCGGCGGCAACGACTGGACCACCGAGGGCGCGGAGATGCTCACCACGTGGCTGGAGGAGCACCACATCCCGGCCGCCGCCGAGTGGCGCACCGAGGGCACCGTGCCCTTCAACTCGCCGTCCTACGTGGGCCCGATCGGCTACGGCCGCCCGAAGCCCACCTATGACCTGCTCGAGGAGACCGACCTCATCGTCTTCGTCGGCACCGTCCCGGGCGACGTCGTCACCGACGGCTTCACCATCCGCCAGCACTGGGACAAGAAGAACTTCCTGGTCACCATCGACCCGTCCCTGCGCGGCCGCTCAGGCCCCGTCTCCCACCAGATCGTGGCCAAGCCGGACGTGTTCGTGCGCGACCTGGTCCGCATGGACCTCAAGGTGAAGGACTCCTGGAAGGAGTGGACCGCCCGGATGCGCTGCGAGCAGGAGGCGTTCGCCGCCCTGCCGCCGGCCGAGCCCTCCGAGGGCCAGGCCCGCATGGACACCCTCATGGCCAACCTGGTGCAGTCCCTGCCCGAGGACGCCATGATCACCCTGGGCGCCGGTGAGCACACCAACTGGGCGCACCGCTACTTCCCGACCAACTCCTACGCGGCCATGATCTCGGCCCGCAACGGCTCGATGGGCTACTCGGTGCCGTCCGCCGTGGCGGCGTCCCTGAACTACCCGGGCCGCCGAGTGGTCACCATCGCCGGGGACGGCGAGTTCCTGATGAACGGCCAGGAGATGGCCACCGCAGCCCAGTACGGTGCCACCCCGCTGATCATCGTCATGGACAACCAGGAGTACGGCACGATCCGCACCCACCAGGAGCGGGACTACCCGGGCCGCGTCTCCGGCACCCAGCTGAAGAACCCCGATTTCGCCAAGGCCGCGGAGGCCTTCGGCGGCTTCGGCGTGCGGGTGGAGCAGGACTCCGAGGTGCCCGGCGCCCTGGAGGCCGCTCTCAAGGCCATCGACGACGAGGGCCGGTTCGCCCTCATCCACCTGATCGTCGAGCAGCGCGTCAAGGCGTACTGAACCCGAACGGTTCAGTCCTGGGCCGGAACGGTTCAGCGCACGGCAGGCGGAGCGGTACGGTGATCCCATCCGCTCCGCCTGTCGTCCACCGAGGTCCGTCCCCATGAAGCCACTGTCCGTCGTCGTCCACGTCAACGCCCCCGCCGCCGCCGTCTGGGAGGTGCTGACCGACCTCGAGGGCACCGCGCAGGTGCTCGGCGGGGTACGCGGGGTGGAACGGCTCTCCGGGGACACCGGTTACCAGGTCGGCACCCGCTGGCGGGAGTCCCGGGTGATGTTCGGTCAGGAGGCCACCGAGGACATGACCGTCACGGCCGTCGAGCCCGGACGCCGGACCGAGCTGCGGGCCGAGTCCCACGGCATGCGCTACCGCACCGAGTTCGAACTGCGGCCGGTCACCGGAGGCGCCGATGCCTCTCCGCGGACCCAGCTCGTGATGCGCTTCCAGGGCGAGCACGCGCACGGCGGCCGTGCGCGGAAGCTGCTGGGCGCCCTCACGGCGCCCCTGGGGGTGGCCGTCTCCCGGACGGCGATGGGCCAGGACCTGGCGGACATCGCCGCCGCGGCCGAGCGCCGCGCCCGGGCCCGGACCGCCTGAGCGGCCCCGTCCCGGTCGTCCCGGGTCAGGCCCGGGATACCGGTGCGGGGACGCGGTGGGTCGCGGCCGTCCCGCCGGTCCTCCGGTGGTGGCCCCGTGCGCACCCGCGGGCTACTGATCGTGACGCGGGTCACGTTTAAGGATACGGTGAGGGGATCCCCTACCCCCAGGAGACCGCGATGACGTCCGCGTCCCCGGAGGCTCCGAGTGGAGCCGGCCATCCCTCCGTGCTCGACGCCCGCCCCCAGGTGCCCGGTGAGCAGGTCTCGCGCGTCGGGATGACCCGGGCCGCGCTGGAGCTGGTGCAGGCCCTCCAGCGGGTCCACGGGCCGTTGATGTTCCACCAGTCCGGCGGGTGTTGCGACGGCTCCTCGCCGATGTGCTTCCCGGACGGTGACTTCCGCACCGGTGACGCCGACATCCTGCTGGGCACCTTCGACCTGCCCGACGGCACCGAACTGCCCTTCTGGATGAGCCGCGAGCAGTTCGAGTACTGGAAGCACACCCACCTGACCCTGGACGTGGTCGACGGCCGGGGGTCCGGGTTCTCGGTGGAGGCCCCCGAGGGCAAGCGCTTCCTCATCCGCTCGCGACTGATGGATCCTCGGTGATCCCCAGGCTCGCGGCGCCCTCCTACCAGCGGCACGTGGAGCGGGCGCACCACGAGCTCGCGGCCCTGGCCGCCGGTGCCACGGCGGTGGGCGCGGGCTCCCCGCCCTGCCGCTGCCGGACGGCGGACCGCTGCGGGAGGACGTGGTCCAGTCCTGGAGGCGGTCCCTGGCCGTCCGGGCCCGGATCGACGCCTCGGCGGCGCCCGCGGTGCTCGCCGACGACGACCTGCGCCACGCCCGCAGCGAGCACCCCCTGGCGGGGGTCCTGGCCGTCGTGCGCCGCCTGCTGGTGCAGCCGGCGACGGACGCCGGACTGATCGTGGCCCTGGGCAACGCCGCGGGCCAGCTGCTCTGGGTGGAGGGTGACCCGGCCGCGGCCCGGCGCGCCGAGGTGATGGGCTTCGTGCCGGGAGCGGACTGGTCCGAGACGTCCGTGGGCACCTCCGCCCCCGGGGCCGCCCTGGCCACCGGGCGTCCCATGCAGGTCAGCCGCGCCGAGCACTTCCACCCGGTGGTCCACCCCTGGAGCTGCTCGGCGGTGCCGTTGCGGGACCCCTCGGACGGGTCGATCCTCGGCGTGCTGGACCTGACCGGCGGGGACGAGGCCGTCTCCCCGCTGGCCCTGCCGCTGCTGGCCGCCGCGGCCTCAGCGGTCGAACTGACGTGGCAGCGGACGGGAGCCGGCCGGGCGGCCGGATCCACCGTCGTCGTGCCCGGCCGTGCGGCGCGCGAAGCGGGCCCGACGGCGCGAACCGCCGCGTCCGGCGGGACTGCCTCCACCGGCGGCGTGGACCCCGGTCCGGGTGCTCCCGCGCACGGGGACGCGGGCCGGGACCTGCTGCTGCGGGTCACCGGGGTGCTGCCGGCCCGGTTGGGGCGGGACGGCGCCGCCCTGCGTGAGGTGTCCGGCCGGCACGCGGAGATCCTCACCCTGCTGGACTGGCACGCCCCCGGGCTGGACGGGGCCGCGCTCGAGGACATGCTCTACGGCCGGCGCGGCCAGGACGTGACCCTGCGGGCCGAGCTGCACCGGTTGCGCCGGATGCTGGCCGGATGCGCGGAGGGCGGCACGGGCCCGTCCACCCCGGGCCCGGCCCCCGGGACCGGTCCGGCCGGGGATGCACCGGACGCCGGTCGCATCGGGCTCGACTCGCGCCCGTACCGCATCAGCGGGCCGTTGCGCACGGACGCCGGCCTGGCCCGGGACGCGCTGCGCCGCGGCGACCTGGACGCGGCCCTGCGCTGCGCCGTCGGGATGGTGCTGCCGCGCTCCGAGGCCCCCGGCATCGTGGAGATCCGGCGGGAACTGCACGCGGACCTGCGCGAGGCCGTGCTGCAGGACGCCGGCCTCGAGCAGTTGTGGGCGTACCTGGGGCGTCCGGAGGCCGCCGGGGACCTGGACCTGTGGTCGACGGCGTTGCGCATGCTGCCGGCCGACTCACCGCGCCGTGCGCTCGCCGTGAGCACGATCGAGCGGATCACCGCAGGCGGCTGACCGGCCGGGGGGCGCGCCCCCGCGGATGCAACGTGGATGCAACCTCACTGTGAGTACCGTCACAGTCAGCGCAGGGTAGCGCCCGTTCCATCCCCGAGGAGTCGACATGACCGTCTACGCAGATCCCGAGACCACCGTCTACGCGAACCCCGGCACCGAGGGTGCCAAGGTCAGCTTCAGGCCCCGCTACGACCACTACATCGGCGGCGAGTGGGTCCCGCCCGTGAAGGGCCAGTACTTCGAGAACCCCACCCCGGTGACCGGACAGGTGTTCACGGAGGTCGGCCGGGGCACGCCCGAGGACATCGAGGCGGCACTGGACGCCGCCCACGCCGCCGCGCCGGCCTGGGGCCGGACATCGCCGGCCGAACGGGCGCTGATCCTGAACCGGATCGCGGACCGCATGGAGCAGAACCTGGAGATGCTCGCGGTGGCCGAGACCTGGGACAACGGCAAGGCCGTCCGCGAGACGCTCAACGCCGACCTGCCCCTGGCGATCGACCACTTCCGCTACTTCGCCAGCGCCATCCGCACGCAGGAGGGCAGCCTGTCCCAGCTGGACGAGAACACCACCGCCTACCACTACCACGAGCCGCTCGGGGTGGTCGGGCAGATCATCCCGTGGAACTTCCCGATCCTCATGGCCGTCTGGAAGCTCGCACCGGCGCTGGCCGCGGGCAACGCGGTGGTGCTCAAGCCGGCCGAGCAGACCCCGGCCTCCATCCTCGTGCTCGCCGAGCTGATCGGGGACCTGCTGCCTCCCGGCGTGCTGAACATCGTCAACGGGTTCGGCCTGGAGGCCGGCAAGCCGCTGGCCGCCAGCAAGCGCATCCGCAAGATCGCGTTCACGGGTGAGACCACCACGGGCCGGCTCATCATGCAGTACGCCTCCGAGAACCTCATCCCGGTGACCCTCGAGCTGGGCGGCAAGTCCCCCAACGTCTTCTTCGAGGACGTCATGTCCGCCGACGACGCCTACTGGGACAAGGCCCAGGAGGGCTTCACCATGTTCGCCCTCAACCAGGGCGAGGTCTGCACCTGCCCGTCCCGCGCGCTGGTCCAGGAGTCCATCGCCGACCGCTTCCTGGACGCCGTGGTCGAGCGCACGAGGCGCATCAAGCAGGGCAACCCGCTGGACCCGGAGACCATGATGGGCGCCCAGGCCTCCAACGACCAGCTCGAGAAGATCAAGTCCTACCTGGACATCGGCCGCCAGGAGGGCGCCGAGGTGCTGATCGGCGGGTCGCCGGCCGAGCTCGACGGGGACCTGGCGGGCGGCTACTACGTGCAGCCGACCATCTTCCGCGGCACCAACGACATGCGCATCTTCCAGGAGGAGATCTTCGGCCCGGTGGTCTCGCTGACCACCTTCCGGGACTTCGACGACGCCATGGCCATCGCCAACGACACCCTCTACGGCCTGGGCGCCGGGGTCTGGTCCCGCAACGGGAACACCGCCTACCGGGCCGGGCGGGCCATCCAGGCCGGCCGGGTCTGGGTGAACAACTACCACGCGTATCCGGCGCACTCCGCCTTCGGCGGGTACAAGTCCTCCGGCATCGGCCGGGAGAACCACCTGATGATGCTGGACCACTACCAGCAGACCAAGAACCTGCTGGTGTCGTACGCCGAGGGCAAGCAGGGCTTCTTCTAGACCCGGCCCGGCCCCCGACCCCCCTCAGAGGAACACCCCGCTTTTCCCGCATCTAGGAGGATGCCATGAACATGATGAAGGCCGCCGTCGTCGAGTCGTTCGGCAAGGACCTCACCGTCAAGGACCTGCCCATCCCGGAACCCGGGCCCGGCCAGGCGCTGGTGAAGCTGATCTCCACCGGCGTGTGCCACACCGACCTGCATGCCCGGGACGGTGACTGGCCCGTGCAGCCCACCCCGCCCTTCGTCCCGGGGCACGAGGGCGTCGGCATCGTCGAGAAGGTCGGCGAGGGGGTGACCGACGTGTCCGTGGGACAGATGGTCGGCAACGCCTGGCTGTCGAGTGCGTGCGGCAGTTGTGAGTACTGCCGGACCGGCTGGGAGACCCTGTGCGAGAGCCAGACCAACGGCGGCTACTCCGTCGACGGCTCCTTCGGGGAGTACATGCTGGTGGACGCGAGGTTCGCGGCGATCATCCCTGAGGGTGCGGATCCGTACGAGGTCGGTCCCGTACTGTGCGCCGGGGTGACCGTCTACAAGGGCCTGAAGCAGACCGAGGTCCGTCCCGGCCAGTGGGTGGTCATCTCCGGCATCGGCGGGCTGGGGCACATCGCCGTCCAGTACGCCGTGGCCATGGGGATGCGCGTGGTCGCCGTGGACGTCGCCGACGACAAGCTGGCGCTGGCCCAGGAGCACGGTGCGGAGGTCCTGGTCAACGCCAACGTGGCCGAACCGGCCGAGGAGATCCTGAAGAGGACCGGAGGGGCCCACGGCGTGCTCGTGACCGCGGTCCACCCGAAGGCCTTCGGCCAGGCGATCGCCATGGCCCGCCGCGGCGGCACGATCGTGTTCAACGGGCTGCCGCCGGGAGACTTCCCGGCGCCGATCTTCGACATCGTCCTGAAGGGCCTGACGATCCGCGGCTCGATCGTCGGGACCCGCCAGGACATGGTCGAGGCGCTGGACTTCTACGCGCGCGGGCTGATCCACCCCACCTACACGCGGCGTCCGCTGTCCGAGGTGAACGCGGTGCTGGACGAGATGCACCACGGCAAGATCGCCGGCCGCGTCGTCATCGACTACACGGAGGACTGAGCCGTCCCGTTGACCCGCACCTGACCCGCACCTGACCCGGACGGGCCCCGGCG